>JAWKXO010000004.1:0-300000 GCA_041396985.1 Emcibacteraceae bacterium | reverse complement strand
TGGTCTCCGATCCAAACGGTATTCTTGATTTACCAAAAGGCTTTTCCTACAAAGTTATCTCAGAAATGGGTGATAGGATGGATGACGGCTATATAGTCCCGGACCGGGCAGACGGCATGGGCTGTTTTAGTCTTGCCGGGTCACAGGTGGCGCTGGTCCGGAACCATGAAATTGGAATGGATAATCATGATCCTGATATGACAAAAATGCAAAGGGGGTTGCAGTCTGTGGCCTTTGATGAGACCAGTGAAGGCTTTCCGCTGCCTGGTGGGACGACGACCATTATTTATGATACAAAAACGGGTGAGCGCGTTAATGAATACAGAAGCCTGATCGGAACACTTAGAAATTGTGCCGGCGGAATAACGCCTTGGCAAAGCTGGATAACCTGCGAGGAAATTGTATCCCCTGCCGGGGAATTTGGCAGTCATTCGCATGGCTGGGCGTTTGAAGTTCCTGTACTTGGCGGTTACAGATTTAGTAAGCCTGAACCATTAAAAGGGCTCGGCCGGTTTAATCATGAAGCTGCGGCAGTCGACCCAAGCACAGGGATTGTCTATATGACGGAAGACCGGCCGAACAGTCTGTTTTATCGCTTTATTCCGAATGTATACGGCCAGTTGGATAAGGGCGGCAAATTACAGGCATTGGGCTTTAAAGGGCAGGAAAAAGGGGGGGACAGCCGCAACTGGGACGGGGTTACCTTTAAGCAAGGGGACTGGCATGAGGCCCGCTGGATCGATCTTGACGATACGGATAGCCCAAAAGATGACCTTAGACTGAGAGGTCATGAAAAAGGCGGTGTTTTCTTTGCCCGTGGTGAAGGAATTACATGGGGAGATAATGAATTATATTTCTGCTGCACCAATGGTGGGGTAAAAGGCTTTGGCCAGATTATGAGATACCAGCCGTCGGTAAAAGAAGGCACCGATGGGGAAAATGACGCCCCCGGCAAGTTGCAGCTTTTCCTGGAATCTGATGTAAGGAATACATTCAGTTTTGGTGACAATCTTACCGTAGCGCCATTCGGTCACCTGATCGTTTGTGAGGATAATTATGATAACACCGATAATTACATGCGGGGCGTGACGCCGGATGGGGCGTTATATCCGTTTGCCAGACTGATTGTGGACAGTGAAACGGCCGGGGCCTGCTTCTCGCCGGATGGCAGTATCCTCTTTGTTAATATACAAAGTCCGACAAAAACCCTTGCGATTACGGGTCCCTGGGATAAATTTTCAGTTTAAATCATAACCACTTAATTACACCAGCCACCACCACTCACCATCCAAACGCCGCCATTTTGATTACAGGAGGCACTATCAGTGTATTTTGAATGATCTGCGGACCAGAAACCTTCATCTTTATTATCGTTCCTGGTGTATTTTGCCATTACCTCCGCCCAGATCTGTGCCGCATGGTTCCAGTCCGCTTCATAATTGGCAATATATCCGGTGACATCTTCTTTAATATGGTCACCGGTTGATGCTGATATATTGGCGGCCTGACCGGGCGTGTTAATGAACCAGACAGCACCATAAGAGGGATAAACCCTTAAATCTGCCCGTTTTACAGGACCCTTTAAGCCGGCCTTTCTTGCAGCAGAGACGATATCTGGAAAATCAAGAAAATCGGAGGTAAGTGGGAGTTGCCGGAAACCTGCATTATCCGTGATCTTAACAGATAAATCGTAGGGCTTTACTTTGATATCCAGCTTTTTGTTGTTTGAAGAGGACAGAAAAGTAAAATTAATCTGATATTGTCCATTTTTAAGCTCATTGATGTCAATGCCGGTCGGAATTATGTCGGAAAATGACCCTCTGGCCTCGTTCTGAAGGGCGGTTAACATCAGCTGTTCAATGTCGGCAGGAATGAAGCGATCGTCAGTTTCAATTGTCCGAAAATATGGCGGATGATTGACACGGGTCCATTGTTGGCCGCTGTTTGGCGGGACTATGGGTTCAAACCGAAGGCTGTTGCTGTCAGACTGTTTATAGGGGATTTGCAGTTTGACATTGCTATTAACATCACTTTCAAAATACATAATATTATCTTTAAATGAATAGCGGCCTTTGTCAGCATATAGTGTTGTGCCGTATCTGATATAACTCCCATCATTTTTGAGTTCCAGTACATCATGATAATGCTGCCCGACAGCGTCCTGGTAGTTGATTTCCCATGTGCCGACCGGGTCGTCATTGCCGCTGCAGGCGGAAAGCGGCAAGATTAAAATATTGAAAAGAAACAGACACTGAAAAAACCATTTATTAAGACGCATCATTCAAATTTCCGATCAACAGATAATGGTAAATTATGAAGGTTTAAATATGAAACTGAAGTCAGTAATACTAATCAAAACACCTTGAAAATTCAATTTTTTCTTAGCTGGGTTGTTTTAAATATTCGTCGCTTTCGCAATGGCATCATCAAGAATGGATAATCCCCGATCAATTTCCTGATCAGAAACGGTAAGGGGCGGTGCAATCCGGAAAACCCCGCCCATTCCCGGCAGATTAACGATATTCATGCTTAGTCCAAGGTCCATGGCTTTATTGGTAATGCGGCTGCCAAGTTCTGAGGCCGGTTTTTTGGATTTTTTATCCTGAACAATTTCCATCCCCAGCAACAACCCGCGACCACGGACATCCCCGATACAATCATAACGGCCCATAATATCCTTAAGCCCGGCTTTTAAACGCTTTCCGGCCACTGCCGCGCGTTCGGTCAGCCTGTCACGCAACAGGACATTAATTACCGTTAAACCGACCGCAGCGGGCAGCGGGTCGGACACATGGGTCGTATAAAATAAAAAGCCGCGTTCATGGCATTTTTCCTCAATTTCGGCGGATGTCAGAACGGCCGATAACGGCAGTCCGGCCCCAAGGGTTTTGGACAGGGTCAGAATATCCGGCACGATATTATCGCGCATAAAGGCATAAATTTCACCGGTGCGGCCCAGCCCCGTTTGCGCCTCATCCAGGACAAGCAGCATGCCCCTTTTTTCGCAGTGTTTTTTTAGCGCGGCAAGATAGCCTTCCGGCAATTCAAGAATACCACCGGAACTTAAAATCGGCTCGGCAATGAAAGCCGCCAATTGCCCGGTGGATTGCCGGTCTATCAGATCAAAGCCATAGTCCAGTTCTGCTTTCCAGTCATAATTTTCTGTGCTTCCAAATGTCGGGCGATATAAATTGGGGGCCATAATCGCCATGCCGCCCACATTCATCGGGCCATATCCTTTTCGTCCGGCCGAGTATGTTGCGGATGATGCACCGCCGGTCATGCCGTGCCATGACTGGGCAAAGCCGATGACTTCATAGCCCCCAGTATAAAGGCGGGCCATTTTGAGCGCCGCTTCATTTGATTCAGCACCGGTGCTGAGCAACAGAACCCGGTCAAGGGGTTTGGGGGTAAGCTTGATAAGCGCTTCCGCCAGATCAACAACAGGTTCGCTTAACATGCCGCTGAATAAATGATCCAGCTTCTCAATAGAGGATTTGACTGTCCCCACAATTTCAGGGTGGCTGTGACCAAGAATGGCGCTCATCTGACCGGACGTGAAATCAAGCAGTTCCCGTCCGGCCCTGTCATAAATATAGGACCCTTTGGCATGATCAGCGACAAATGATGAAAATTCCCCGCCATAACGGATTAATGTTGAAGCGGCTCTGTTTAATATTTCATTTTCTTTCACCCGACCCTCCCTTAATTTTAGGCAAAATTTATATCATCAGCCGTAACATTTTTATTCTCGTAAAAGCAAGCGGCAAAATATGTACTTAGAAAGAAGAGTATTCAGGAATGATTTTAGATATATTTAATTATAGTTTAAAGTAACTGCCTGCTTCGACCCAAAGCGGACATTCGAAAAGTAGATGATTATTTTTTTTGTATTTTGAACTTGATAACTATTTGTTCTGTTTTTAAATCCTTAAGCCTCAATTCAAAAAACTATCGGTACCAACCGGCGATTGAATAACGTGTACGGTTGGTCGGTAATACTTCGTGCGGTATAAGATCGCTTAGAAAAACAACCAGGGTGCCAAGTTCGGGAGCAATCAGGATTTGTTCCTTATCGTCAGGCCCGACAAAAAGCCTTAATTCACCGGCGTCGGTATCTTGCCATGAATCGTTTAAAAAAAGCACCACCGATATTTTGCGGTTGTCGGCCCCTTTGAAAGCATCGAGATGCTTTTTATAAAAATCGCCTTCATTATATCGGGCGTAATGGCTTTCAAAATATTGAAGCCCCAGAAATAAATCACGGTTGAGCGCCGTTTTCAAATTATCTGCCCATTCGTTCCATTTATTATCGGGGAATATTTCATTACCGATCCACACAATATCAGTGCGGCGAATGGTTTGATTTTTGTGATGGTCTGTTTCCCGGCCAATTCCCGCAGGTTGATATTGAAGGGTGTCTTCATAACTTGCCCGGTCACTTAATAATTTTACAAGTGCCTGCGGCAAAGCATTTAATTGAACACTGTAAGATTTCGCCACAAGATCATCACAGATTGAGCCAAAAAGCACAGCTTGATCTATATCGGTATCTTCTAACGGGTCTGGTATGGGAAGCATTTGCTCGGTTAAACTCTGCTGACTGTTATGACAACAAGCTCTGTTCGAGCAAAATTGAAAATAAAAGTTTTCCACGCAGATAGATTCTGCAATTCTCACCCTGTAGCAAATATTTTTACCCGTGTATATATCTATTTTTTCTTAAAATATGGGCAGATAAATACAGGTTTAAAGCACGTGTCATTGGATGGTCATTGACTGTCCGTTTCCGACCAAGGCGAACGTTCACTTTTCGCTCGATGGCTCGATTAACTTTGTACAAAAATACATTGCTCTGTCTTTATCGCCATTAGGAAAAAAAGAATTTGGGCTATTACACCGCACTTTAATGATTTCATCCAGCTGAATTGAACGCTCCTTCCGATTTAGTATGAGGTCTTGAATGCGTGTTTGGATGACTGGTATTACTTTCTGTTCAAACTCCACTTTATTCAACAAATCCATGATAAGCTTTTCTCCGTATTCAGAACGAGCGGCTAATACTGAGATCACTTTAAAATCAGCCAAATTTTGCATTATATTATTTACAATTATAGATTTATATTTTTCCGCAAAAGATGCAATAGCTTTATCTCCCAATTCCAGAGCTAATAACGCACCCATTTCAAGATACCTAGGGGTCATATAAGCTGGTCTGCCTTCTGGACTTCCAAATGTAATATTTAGTGTTTTTTCAGTTTTTTTCTTATAATCTTTTTCAGCATCACCTCGATTATCTTCAACCTCTCGGTCTAATCCTAAAAAGAGTTGTTCCAAAACTTGCTGATCGTAAGGTTTTGCGGATTTTGCTAGAAAAATATTCATCATTTTTTCTCTTTCATTCATAATTCCATTGGCAAGCAAATTGGTTTCCAGAAATGCTTCTATTACCTCAGGAGAAGTTTCTTGATGTTGGATAACCTTTACCCCTTCGTCTTTTTTATCCATAATCAATGAATGCGCATTATCAATTATTGACTTTTGTCTGCGATAAACGACTTCAATTGCTGCATCCAGATATCTACCTCCTGCATTAATAGATCTTACCAATTGATCCGAAGTAACTTTATCCGGAAGTTTCAGCATTCCATTATCTGCCCAAAGATCGACCTCTGGATGTTCTTCTCCAAACATTTGCCATAAGGCATAATAACTCACTTTCTCACTTAGTAATTCACCTGAGCTTTTACGAATGATATTAAATTTACGGGGAGCTTTTTCACTTATAACAATATTATTTTCAAGCTGGGATATTGCTGAAACAACTACACATGTATCTGAGATTAAGATATGTGAGTATCTATTATCATCTAAAACAAATTTGTCATTTTTGGGCGATCCGAAAATCATTCAATGGTAGAAAAAACATAGGTTAAAGTCATCTGACCTTTCCAGTTTGAATTTTGCAGATCTTATAATGACCTCTACTTTCCCTAATATTCTTGAATATGCCGCTTCAAATATAAGCCTATTGGTTTGAGATATGTCTCTAAGGTCACTTGGTGTATATTCAATAATAATACCATTGGCTTCAACCTTATTTATATGTTGAACCTCTGTTTTATGATTGCCATTTGTACCTTCATTTGATGCGTTTTTTTCTCCGCAAGAAGATAAAAGTAAAATTACAATTATGTGGAAGACCACATTTTTCACTATTGAGAACCCCAAGGATGTAGATACTAAGTACAAATTAACAGTAGCAATTTCCATTGAACTGTCAAGTTTAGAGGAACTCTTCCCAACTTTGTAATGACTGATTTGGGTCGAAAGCGGACGTCTAATTTTATTTTGATTTGGCGAAAATTCTTATCTCTATTTTCCGGCTGACCTGTTAAAGCGTCTTTTATTTCTTAATCATTGCCTCAATCGGTTTTCCGGCTTTTAGGCTTTCATGTGTGCCCTGATAATCAAGGCCCAGAAGTTTCATCAATGTGGCGGCGATTTGTGCCTGCTTGACGTCGTCCGTATTTTTCATTTCGCCGCTCGCCGGTGTATCGGGGCCGATCACCGCCATCCAGATCTGATCATCGCCGCTAAAATAGGCGACATTGCCGTTTGGCCCTTCGTGGGCGCCATGGCTTTTCCAGCTTTCAAGACTGTCATCACCGCGGCCATGATCGGTGGTCACGAGCAGGGTGGTTTTATCCTTATACTGTGGGTCGTTTTGAACAAATTGCCAAATGCGGCCAATAAAATCATCGGCGCGGTGGGCGGCGAGCATATATTGGTCATAAAAGCCGTCATGGGCAAAATCATCGGTTTCACCGAAGGAAATATAAAGCGCTTTCGGATGGTTTGCTTTCATATATTCGGTGGCAAAATTATAGGTGAATGCATCCATTCTGACACTGTCCCACGGGCTTGGTGTGTCCTGCTGCAGTTTATTCAGAACCTTAACACGGTCATTAAGCGGGGTCATATCGTCAAACCCGGCATTCAGGAAAACATGGCTGCGCTGCTGATTGATGATATAGGGAAAAACATCCCATGAGGCAAAAGCGGCCGTTTTACCCTTATAGTCCGGCATTTCATCAAGCCATTCGAGAAAGGTTTTGTTGGGGTTAAGCACTTTGTCATTGCTGTTGATGCGCGGGTCGGCAAAGCCGGTCAGGATTTCATTATAGCCGGGATAGGAAAAATGATAGCTGTTGGTGATATTGGCATTGCTGCCTTTTTCGCGGTTGCCGTAAAGTTGTCCCTTTGTCGCAACCGTGGTCCATAAAAAGGGAAACAGTTTTTTTCGCGCCGCTTCGGGATTATTATCCCAGAATTTATTTTTGAAATCCGCGTAAGTGTAGTGGTATTTTGCGTATTCTTCCTGGTCGAGAAAGCGTTTGTCAAAGCCGTTAAAAACTTCCTGCCAGCGCATACCGTCAAGGCTGATCAGGATGACATTTTCGGTTTTTCCTGCGGCCTGGGCGAATGCACCGGAAAAAATAATGCATGAAAAAATGAATAAAAAACGAATTGATATTCTGGACATGATAATCCCTTCAATAAAATATGATAAAATCTTATCAGAAATTATCGAAGGGACACTATATTTTTATGACAGTAAAATTAAATTTCTGTCACACGTGAATTACTGACCGGCCATTGCTTTTTTGGCGGCATCAATCTGTCTTTTCAGGCTGCCTTCATCGGGGCTGATGGCAAGTGCGGCTTCATAAGCCTTGATGGCATCGGCATATTTCTTTTCTTTCATATAAACATTACCAACCATGGTGTGGGTATAACTGTCACCGGGCGCGATTTCCGTGCTGAACATGGCCATATCCAGGGCAGCATCAAGCTTATTTTCCTCGAGCAGGCTATTGGCATATTCCGCCATGGTAAAGCCGCTGAAATCAAAGGTGCCCTTGCCGTAATATTTATCTTTAAGTTCGTTATATTTTGTCTTGGCGGCGGCGGTGCCGCCATCGGCGATCTGCTCATTCATGACCTGTTCGATCAGCATCGGGTTTGCCTGCCCGCGGTGGCAAGTGGTGCACATGACGCGGGTATACTGATGATCGGTGCCACGGTTGAGGGAGCGGATATTCTGATTGATACTGCCGACCATTTTCATCATTTCACGGGAGATTTTCTTGGTTTCCTTGTCATCGGATTCAAAATCAAAATGGGCGCCTTTTTCATCTTCGATCCTGACATGGCAGTATGTACAGCGCTCCCCGGTGGCAAAGGTAAAGCCGCGCATAATGCCGCGAAGCCTTTCCGGCGATATATCCTTCGGCAGCACGGTCAGGTTTTTTGGGTTTTCAAACGGGTTCTGGGCACTGGCAAATGACAGTGGTACACAACAAACAGTAATTAAAAAAAGAAGACGAGCGATCGACATGGTTCCTACCCCTTTAATTATTTTGAGATGATATTGGGAAAAACCATATCACTGAATGGGTTTATTTTATAGCAATCATTTTATGATCACAAAAATGTGATCAGGATTTTTTAGGAATGATTTTTAAGAATTTCAAAAATAAAACTTCTGGACCAATGCGTTTTATTGTATGGCTTAACCATGCAGAATGCTTCATTTAATGCCAGTGATTTAAAATTTGACCCGCCGACTTTTGCGGCCAAATTTCTTTCTGATCAGCTTGAAAAATATTATGGTCTTACCGGAATTATAAAGCCGCTTGCGGGGGAGCGAGACCAGAACCATCTTCTCACAACACCGGATGGTCATAAATATGTGCTTAAAGTCGCCAGTGCCCATGAAGACAGAGGTGTTATTGATTATCAGGTTAAAGTGCTGAAACATGTTGAGCAAAAGGCTCCTGATTTAAACATCCCGCGTAATATCATGAGCATGGAGGGCAATGATTTTGCCTTAATCCACAATGATGCAGGGCAGGAGCATGTCATGCGGCTCTTAAGCTATGTTGACGGGGTGCCTTTTGGCCATCAGACACATCCGGATGAAGCCATTATTTTTGAGGCGGGAAAATTTCAGGGGGCATTATGTATGGCTCTGACCGATTTTTCCCACAGTGCTGAAGGCCATTTTATGCCGTGGGATATCAGCCGGGGTGTGGTTTTGAGCCCGACATTACGGACAAGCCAATTTGGCGAGGTTGAACGGCTGGTGCTTCCGCTGCTTGATCATTTTGAAAAAAATGTGCTGCCGAAATTAAACAGTTTCCGAAAACAGACAATCCATAATGACGCGCATGATGGTAATATGCTGATCTCTAAAGGCGGATTTAAAGGGCTGATTGATTTTGGCGATATTGTCCACGCGCCGGTGATCCAGGACGCGGCCATTCCGCTGACCCGCTTTGTCGGCCTGACCGATGATCCCTTAAAATATGGCGGTCTTTATCTTGAGGGCTTTAGTCGTTCATTCCCGCTTTATGCTGAAGAAGTTGATCTTCTTTATGATCTGCTGGTTCTGAGGGCGGCACTGACCATTCAGTTGATGGATTTTCGTATTAAAAATAATGACCGTAATAAAAATAACCTGATAAGTGGTTATCCAAGGCTGGTAAAAATGCTTGAAAATCTGATTGCCCTTGATCAGAGTGAAATGACCAGTGTTTTTCACGTAGCAAATGAAAAAGGAAAAGTTAATGACCAATGATGCCCTCTGGCAACGACGGAAAAAAGCGTTAAGCCCGACATACGCCCATTTTTACGATGAGCCGCTCAATGTGGTGAAGGGGGACGGTGTCTGGCTTTATGACGAAACGGGCAGAAAATATCTTGACTGTTATAATAATGTGGTCTCGGTCGGTCATTGTAATCCGAAAGTGGTCAAAGCCCTTTGTGATCAGGCATCGACCCTGAACACCCATACCCGCTATATCCATGAAAATGTTGTGGCGCTGGCGGAAAAACTGGCGGCGAAATTTCCGGAAAAGCTGGATACCTGCATATTTGTCTGTACCGGGACCGAAGCCAATGACCTGGCGTTGCAAATGGCACGCTGCGTCAGCGGCAATGATGGGGTGATTGTCACCGATGCCGCCTATCACGGCAATTCAACAGTGATTGGGGCGATGGACCAGCGCCGCAAAAATTTTGGCCAGTTTGACTGGCTTGAAACGTTTGAGCCGCCAAACACATACCGTGGCCCCCATGCGGGTAAGGATGAAGGGGAAATGGCCGCCCATTATGCGAACGAAGTGGAGAATGCCATTGCAAAACTGGAAGGAAAGGGCATTTCACTGGCAGCGGCCATGCTTGATTTATCCTTTGATTCAAACGGCATTCTGATCCCGCCGGGTGATTATGCCAATCTTGTTGCAGATAAGGTGAGGGCCGCAGGCGGCCTTGTCATCTGTGATGAGGTTCAGGCGGGGTATTGCCGCCTTGGGGATTATTGGTGGGGTTTTGAACGTTACGGCGTTATGCCGGATATTGTGACAATCGGCAAGCCGATGGGAGCGGGGCACCCGGTCGCGGCCATTGTGACGACGCGCGAAATTGCCCGGAAATTTTCAGAAATTGACCGCTATTTTAATACCTTCGGCGGTAATCCGGTTTCAGCCGCCGTTGCATCGGCGGTGATTGATGAAATTGATGAACGGAAATTGCTTGAAAATGCGACCGAGGTTGGTGCCTACCTGCAAACGGGACTTGAAAAATTAGCCAAAAAATATGGCTTCATCGGTAATATTCAGGGGGTGGGGTTGTTCTGGGGACTTGATCTGGTTTCCGACCCGGCGAGCAAAACACCGATGAGGGATGCTGAGCTCCGTCATATTACCACGCTTCTCAAGGATGAAGGGGTGTTGATGGGCTATACCGGGCGCTATAATAATTGCCTGAAAATAAGACCGCCACTGATATTTAATAAAGGAAATGCCGATCAGGCCCTAACGGCTATTGATAAGGTGTTCAGCACTCTGGGATAATTTCGGCCGTTAATGCATAAGTTTGGCAAGTTCGAACTTGTGATCTTTGGTGCAGAAATCGCAGGTGACGGTGATAATGCCGTCATCGGCCACATCCTGAAGGTCCTGCATATCCAGGCTTGAAAGCGCGGTTCTGATTTTTTCTTCCGAACAACGACAGCCGGCCGCGACATCGGTATGTTCAAATATGCGAACGCCGCTTTCATGATAAAGCCGGATCAGCAGGTTTTGTAAAGAAAGGTTCCGGTCCAGCAGCTCTGACTTTTTAAGGCTGCCCAGCAGGATTGATGCAGTATTCCAGTGATCTTCCGTTTCTTCCTGATCGCGGCTGTGTTCACCAACTGCGCTTCTGGCAAAATGCTGGATCATGATGGCGCCTGCCTGCCATTTTCCCTCTTCATCTTTTTCGCACGAAAGCATCACTTTCGTAGGAAGCTGTTCTGAACTTCTGAAATATTCTTCGGCAGCCTCGGTAAAGGTTTCCCCATCCAGTTTGACGATGCCCTGATAACGTTCCATGAATTTGCCCTGATCAATGGTAATGGCAAGATAACCGCCTTCACCAAACATATCGGTGAGCGTATCACTATCACTCATCACATCATCAAATGCCGCGTAGCCACGGATATTGCCGATGCCGTTTTCCGTTTCTTTCAGAAAATCACTGACCAGTACCCGAAATGGGCCATTCCCTTTTAGCTGCGTGGTCAGAATGCCGTCATATTTCATCAGGGAACCGATCAGCGCCGTGAATGCAAGGGTTTCGCCCAAAAGTTTGCTGACATGATCGGGATAATTATGGTTGCTGAGAATGTCATTGACGGAGCGGCCAAGCCGGACAATGCGACCTTTGATATCCTGATTTTCTATCTGAAAGGGAAGGCAGCTGTCCTCAAACAGGGGAAAAGCATTTTCTTCGCTCATAGCGACTTTCCAAAGCACCACATAAGGATTGCTTTTTGTATATGCAGGCGGTTTTCCGCCTCGTCCCAGATCACGGATTGCGGGCCATCAATAACATCGGCGGTGACCTCCTCATCACGGTGAGCAGGCAGACAGTGCATGAAAATGGCTGATTTTTTGGCCGTTTTCATCAGATCTGCGTTTACCTGATAAGGGGCAAGGTCTCTAAGCCTTTCTTCCGCATTATCATCGCCCATGGAGATAAATGTATCGGTAATGACGCAGTCGGCATCCTTAACTGCAGCTTCCGGACTTTCGGTCAGGGTGATTTTGCCGCCATTGTTTCTGGCCCAGCCCATGACCTGTTCCAGCGGTGAATATTCCTTCGGACAGGCAAGGGACAGTTCACAGTTAAACATTACCGCTGCGTGGATCCATGAAACGGCAACATTATTTCCGTCCCCTGACCAGGCAATTTTTTTGCCCGCTATCGGCCCTGCATGTTCCTCAAAGGTCAGAACATCCGCCATGATCTGACAGGGATGGGAAAAATTGGTCAAGGCGTTGATAATTGGCACGCGGGATGTTTCAGCCATTTCCAGCAAAGCTTCATGACTGTTTGCCCGCAGCATAATGGCATCCACAAAGCCCGACAGAACTTTTGCGGTGTCAGAAATGCTTTCGCCACGTCCCAGCTGCATATCATTGCCCTGAAGGACCACAGCTTTCCCGCCAAGCTGATGCATGGCCATTTCAAATGAAACGCGTGTCCGTGTGCTTGGTTTTTCAAAAATCATCGCCAGTGCCTGCCCTTTAAGTGGGGCATCCGCGTGGATAAAGCCGTTGCCATCCTGTTTTTTGGCTTCCGCTTTCAGCTTTTTGGCAATTTCAATAATTTCCCGGCAGTCGCTTTTGGAAAGCGACGAAATATCAATAAAATGCCGATGGTTTTTTTTTAAATTATAGTCTGTCATTTTTTATCGCCGGGGTTATGCATTCTTTTTAAGATTTGCGTGCAGGTTTTATCCAGAAGCTTTATAGCATCATCAATATCTTCTGCCTTGATATTAAGGGGTGGTAAAATCCTGACTGTATTCTCACCGCCACCAACCAGCAGCAATTTGTTTTTAAATGCCTGAACGACAAAATCCCTTGGTTCAATATGTAATTTTAATCCCATCATAAGGCCAAACCCCCTGACCATTTCAATAATTTCAGGGTATTTTTTCTTCAGTTTCATTAACTCAATACGCAACTTATCTGACATTTTTGTGACATTTTCGAGGATATTTTCCTCCGCCAGCACATCAAGAACCGCATTTCCCATCGCCATCGCCATCGGATTGCCGCCATAAGTAGACCCATGAGTGCCGACGGTCATATGCTGCGCCACTTTTTCGATGGCCAGACAGGCCCCCATTGGGAAGCCGCCACCAATCCCTTTTGCAATAGCCATAATATCCGGGGTAACCCCGGCATGTTCATGATAGAAAAGTTTTCCTGTGCGGCCGACACCGCATTGAATTTCATCGAAAATTAGCAAAATGCCGTGCTTGTCAGCCAGTTCACGCAGTATCTGCAGATTTTCTGTTGATACGGGACGGATACCACCCTCGCCCTGGATTGGCTCAATCATAATACCTGCTGTTTCTTCGGTAATATGATCTTCGACTTTTTTCATGTTGCGGTAAAATTTTATGACATCAAAGCCGTCAACTTTAGGGCCGAAGCCTTTGGTCAGTTTTTCTGAACCACCGGCAGCAATAGTTGCCAGGGTACGGCCATGGAAGCTGCCTTCAAATGTGATGATACGGTAGCGTTCCGGATGTCCGGTGGCATTATGGTAACGTCTGGCCATTTTTATGGCACATTCAACCGCTTCCGCGCCGGAATTGGTAAAAAACATACTGTCGGCAAATGTCAGGTTGCTTAGCCTTTTGGCCAGCTTTTCCTGACCTGGAATCTCGTAAATATTTGATGTGTGCCAGAGTTTCCCTGCCTGATCCGATAAAGCTTTCACAAGTTTCGGATGACAATGGCCAAGGCAATTAACAGCAATACCACTGCCGAAATCAAGATATTCATTGTCGTTTTTATCATAAAGTCGCGAACCTGAGCCACGGACAAAACCAACATCCATACGGGCATATGTTGGCAATATTGGCGATATTATGCTCTGTTCTTGGTTGTTATCCTGACTGTTTTTCATCCTAAACCCTCCAGTTTCACCGGGAAAAACGCGAATATTGTCCTTAACGGGCAAAGTTTCAAGTAAAAAAATACTAATCCGGGCTATGCGCGCAGTTTATAGCCACTTTTAAACATTTTATAAGTGATAAACCAGAGTATAATATTCAGTGCCAGAATATAAATGACACCGATCATAGGGTTGGCTTCGGCCTGTCCGGTAAAACCATATCTGAAACCGTCGATCAGGTAAAAGAATGGGTTAAGTTGACTGATGGAAAACCAGATGCCGCTGAGCCGTTCAATGGAATAAAATGTACCGGATAAAAACGAAAGCGGCATAATAACGAAATTATTTATGGCCGATGTCTGATCAAAACGTTGTCCCCATATCCCTGTCATGGTTCCCAGAAGCGACAACATCATGGCGCCTGAAACACTGAAATAGAGTATGGCCCAGATATGAATAAATGAAATATCGGCCATGAAAAACATTGCCGTCATGACAAAAACGCCAACCATCAGCCCGCGGGTGATACCACCCAGTGCATAGCCAAGGGAAATTTCTTTTGCTCCTATCGGGGCCAGAAGAATATCGACTATATTGCCCTGCATTTTTGAGCCGATAATGGATGAAGACGTATTTGCAAAGCTGTTTTGCAGAATAGACATAATGATTAGCCCGGGGGCGAGGAATGTGGCATAGGGTATGTCGCCGATATAACGACCCGTCCCGCCAAGGGCCAGGGTAAAAATCATCATAAACATCAGCGTAGTCACCACAGGGGCCCCCACGGTCTGGCCAAAAACCTTGCAATAGCGCCTTACTTCTTTCTCATAAAGTGTACGAAACCCGGACCAGTTAAAGGATCCCAGCCGCTTGGTTCCAAATTCATTTATGGGATTGTCGGTTGTTGCCATTTTGGATCCTTGTGATTAAAGTTGACTGAACTTCTTATAGGATAAAAAAGTGGGACAGCGCAATCTCATCTTGACGTATCGGCCTGAGAAGATTAAATAGCCGTGGAATTTACATGGTATTAATTGACATTTATGATATATATACCACTTTAATGAAAACAATTAAGGACTAATGATGGCTTGGACAGATGATCGCGTTGAAAAACTCCGTGAACTTTGGGACAAAGGGTTAAGCGCGAGCCAAATAGCCAAGGAACTTGCCGAAGGTGTAACAAGAAATGCGGTGATCGGAAAAGCACACCGTATGGGTCTGGCCTCACGTCCGTCACCGGTTAAAGCAGACCCGGCCAAGCGTGCAGCTGCGACGTCCAAGAAAAAAGCAGCCCCGACCAACAAGAAGGAAAAAGTTAAGTCAACCCCTTCTTCAGGAAAAGTGACCATTCTAGATCTGACAGAAAGCATGTGTAAATGGCCGATCGGTCATCCGGGCGAGCCTAATTTTCATTTTTGCGGAAAGCCTTCGCAGCCGACATTCCCTTATTGTGCAGCGCATTGTGTTGAAGCCTATCAGGTTCAGCAACCACGCCGTTCACGTCGTAATACCCGCCGCCGGATTATGGCGACCCCGGTAAAATAAAAGCTTTTTCTCTCTTTTATAATAATTTGCATCCTGCGGTTTTTCATATTAAGCTCGCAGGCAATAATTATTAGGGAAAGAGAAAAGGAAATCCTCATGAGTAATGGCATTAAATATTTGCTCGCCGCCATCGTCGGTGGCGCATTGGTCTTTATGTATCCAATGCTGCAAAATAACGGGGGCGGTAATGAAGCGGCCGTAAAGTCGGCGGCAATTAGTTATCCGAGAGTTTCGGATTCTGAATATAAACTTCCAGAATTCAGTTCCAGAGATGGTTTTGTACCCGTCGTAGGACGTCATGGCATGGTCAGTGCACGTGAATCCATTGCAACAGAAATTGGCGCTGATATTTTAAGAAAAGGCGGAAATGCGATTGATGCAGCTGCGGCAGTTGGCTTTGCGATGGCTGTTACTTACCCGCAGGCAGGTAATATTGGTGGTGGCGGGTTTATGGTGATCCATCTTGCCAAGGAAAATAAGGAAATTGCCATTGATTACCGTGAAATGTCCGCTGGTGCGGCAAGACATGATCTTTATGTTGAAGACGGTAAAGTTAATCAGACACTCGCCAAATACAGCCGTAAATCATCCGGTGTGCCGGGTACGGTTGCCGGACTTGCATTGGCTGTTGAGAAATATGGCACCATGAGCCTGGCCGATGTTGTTGCACCGGCCTATAAACTGGCCCATGAAGGTGTCCCGGTTTATACCCAGCTTGAAGTTTCCCTGGCAAGGAGCAAGGAACGTCTGGGGGCTGATCCTGCCGCTTCAAAAGTATTCTATAAGGCTGACGGCAGCAATTACCGCACAGGTGAAATTTTAAAGCAGGAAGACCTTGCCGTTTCACTAAAAGCGATTATGGATGAGGGGACAAGCGCCTTTTATACAGGATCAATTGCAGAAAAAATTGCCGCTGATATGGCGGCAAATGACGGTATCATCACAATGGATGATATGGCGGCTTATAAGGTTTACGAACGTGAACCTGTCAGGGGCACCTATAAAGGTTATGATATTGTGACAATGCCGCCTCCATCATCCGGTGGTGTTCATATGATTGAAATGATGAACATGCTTGAAAATGATAATCTTAAAGCAAAGGGCCATAATAGTGCGGCAGTTCTCCATCTTTATATTGAAGCCATGAGACAGGCATATGCCGACCGTAGTCTTTATGCGGGTGACCCGGCATTCTTTGATATTCCGGTTGCGGCCTTGATTGATAAGAAATATGCAGCTGAAATGCGTGCGCGTATTCCAATGGACCGGGCCCGTGCAAGTTCCGAAGTCGCCCCGACCAAAGACCTTCCTTATGAAAGTCCGCAAACTACACATTATTCGGTTATGGATAGTGAAGGCAATGCTGTCAGCAATACCTATACTCTGAATTTTGGTTTCGGAAACGGTATTATGGCAACAGGAACAGGCATCTTGCTGAATAACGAGCTTGATGACTTTGATGCGCTTCCATATGAGCCTGATGAAAATGGAAATATCAGTGGCAAGGCCAATGCACAGGAGCCACATAAGCGTCCCCGTTCTTCCATGACACCAACAATTGTCCTGAAAGATGGTGTTCCTTTCCTGATTACTGGAAGCCCAGGGGGCGGTACAATTATCAATACCGTTTTCCAGACAGTGATGAACGTGCTTGAATTTGATATGAATGTGGCGGCGGCTTCAAGTAAAGCCAGGATCAATCATCAATGGATGCCGGATATGACAACAATTGAAAGTGGTGTCAGTCAGGATACGCTCGATATTCTGAAAGCCATGGGACATAAATTCAATGCCGGGGAAAGAACTTTGGGTAGTACCAATTCCATCATTTATGAAGATGGCTATTATTATGGTGCTGCTGACCCAAGAAGCATGGATGCCCTGACCATCGGCATTAACTGACATTCCATAAAATAATCTAATCAGGCGGGCTTATAAAAGTCCGCCTTTTTTATAGTTGTAGTAGGGGGGCATTATTGGGTAGTCTTTCATTGAATAGAAGGAGTCGTCCCAGAATAAACAAAACAGGATGAGCATACTTTACATATTTTTTTAGAGTTTTTTAGAGAGAGAAAAGATGAAATTAAAGTTTTTAATATTGGTGGTCAGTTTCGTAAGTTTTTGCGTTCCGTCCACTTTTGCGCAGCAAACGCCGCGCATAGATACAAAAGACCGATTTGTTCCGGTAATCGGACGAAACGGCATGGTCACATCCCGTGAAAAAATGGCAACTCAAATTGGCGTGGATATCCTGAAAAAAGGCGGCAATGCCGTTGATGCGGCGGTGGCTGTCGGCTTTGCCCTTGCTGTTACTTATCCACAGGCCGGTAATATAGGCGGTGGCGGCTTTATGGTCATTCATTTAGCCAAAGAAAATAAGTCGATTGCCTTAGATTACCGTGAAATGGCCCCGGGGGCGGCGCACCGTGATATGTATCTGAATGAAGACGGCAGTGTTGACGATGCCCGTTCAAAATACACAGCCAAAGCATCCGGAGTGCCCGGCACTGTTGCCGGCATGATTCATGCACTTAATAATTACGGGACCATGTCTTTAAAGGAAGTGATGCAACCGGCCTATAATCTCGCTAAAAATGGCTTCCCGGTATACAATTATCTTGAAAGCTCCTTAAATAACAGGAAAGAGGTCCTGATAAAAAATGAAGCTGCCGCCAAAATATTCTATAAAAAGGACGGCTCTTCCTATAAGTATGGCGAAGTTCTCAAACAGGCTGATCTCGCCTGGACGCTTAATCAGATAATGAACGGTGGCAGAGATGCTTTTTATAAAGGTGAAATTGCCAAGCGCATTGTAGCTGACCAGAAAGTTCAGGACGGCTTGATCACCATGGACGATATGGCAGCCTATAAAGTGGTGGAACGTGAGCCAATTATCGGAACTTATAAAGGGTATAAGGTTGTAACCATGCCTCCACCTTCATCCGGCGGGGTTCATCTGGTGCAATTGATGAATATGCTGGAAAATGATGATCTTAGTTCAATGGGACATAATAGTGCTGCAACACTTCACCTTTATATTGAAGCCATGCGTCAGGTATACGCAGATCGCAGTAAATATCTTGGCGATCCGGATTTTGTTGATGTACCTGTTGCGGATCTGACCAGCAAAAAATATGCACAGCTGATCCGGGCACAAATCCCGATGGACAAGGCCCGTCGCTCTAGTGATATTGCACCGGCGCTTAACCTAGTTAGTGAAAGCCCGGATACAACGCATTTTTCCGTTATGGATAAAGACGGTAATGCCGTCAGCAACACATATACGCTGAACTTCAGTTATGGTAACCATAAAGTGGCAGCAGGCACCGGCATTGTGATGAATAATGAAATGGATGACTTTTCTGCCAAGCCGGGAACACCGAATGGATATGGCTTGATCGGTGGTGAGGCAAATTCGGTCCAACCCCGTAAACGGCCGCTATCATCAATGACACCGACCATCGTACTGAAAGATGACAAACCTTATTTTGTTACCGGCAGTCCGGGAGGAAGCACAATCATTACAGTCGTGTTCCAGTCAATTATGAACACACTGGAATTTAATATGAATGCGATGCAGTCGCTGGCTGTGCCGCGTATTCATCATCAATGGCTTCCTGATGTGGTCATGATGGAAGATGGCATCAGCAAGGATACTAAAGATATCCTTGTTAAAATGGGGCACATTATTGCTCCAAGGGAAATAACCATTGGTTCCCTTTCATCCATAATGTACAGGGATGGAATATTCTACGGGGCAGCCGATACCCGAAGCATGGATGCTGCTGCCATCGGCTATTAATTTTTTTAATATAACAGTGAAAAGGCGGATCACTGGATCCGCCTTTTTTATAGGAACCGGCTAAGTGCTTCTCGATAATTGCGGCTTGCCTGCAGTTCTGATCCGTTTTTAAGGGTAATAATATATTTCCCACCGGCTGCCGTCTGAAGTTTTTCTATCATATTGATATTGACGATGGTTGAGCGATGGATACGTTTGAATATTTCCGGATCAAGACGCTTGTCCATATTTTTCATAGTTTCACGTAGGATATGGGTTTTATCACTTGTATGAAGGCACATATAATCCCCCGCTGCATCAATCCATTCAATGGTGCTGACATCGACGAGGGTAATTTCCCCACGGTCTTTGATGTTAAAATGACTTTCAAACTGTTTTTTGTTTGAAATATCGTCAGATGTCAGTATCTCCGACAGCTCTATCGCCGGCGGCGTATCAAGGGAACGGATCAGATCTATAAGTCTTGCGTTTTGCTCAATAGCGATATGCTCTGCAATTTGTTCTCGAACTTTGATTATCGTTTTTTCCAGCCGCTCCTCATCAATTGGTTTCAGGAGATAATCCGAGGCATGGGTTTCAAAAGCCTGGATGGCATATTTATCAAAGGCGGTTGCAAAGATGATGATGGGAAGCTGTTCATTGGCAAGAGCTTTTACGACGTCAAACCCGTCAAGGCCGGGCATCTGAATATCAAGAAAAACCAAATCCGGTTTTTCCGCCCTGATTTTTTTTATGGCTTCACGGCCATTCGATGCGGTTCCGACAATTTGAATATCTTCGAATGATTCCAGTCTTAAAGTGAGCCCCTTAAGGGCCAACGGTTCATCATCAACAAGTAGGGTACGGATTTTTTTATTCTGCATGATCCAAAGCTTCCTCCAATTCAAATGGAATATCAATTATTATCTGAAGTCCACCTTCCTCGCGGTTTCGGATATCAATTGTGTGATTAGCGGGATAAAGCTGATTAAGCCTGTTTTTGGTATTGACCAGTCCGACGCCACTTGAATTTTCATTAAATTTATGTTTGGCCGGTTGATCTGATAAACCGGGTCCGGTATCGGCTAATATAATTTTTAATCGATCACCATCACGATCGGCTTTAAGATAAATAGTGCCACCCTTTTCCATAGGCGCGATGGCATATTTTATGGCATTTTCGACCAATGGCTGGAGCAACAGGCTCGGGATCAGAGCCTTTTTTGCATCGTCCGAAATCTGAAAATCCAGTTGCAGGCGATCCTCGAACCTGACTTTCTCAATATCCAGATAAAGCCAGAGTGCATAAACCTCCTCATCAATGGTAATTTTCTGAGTTGGCTGATTAACCAGACTGAACCGTAAAAAAGCACTTAGCTTGGTCAGCATGCCGTTTGCTTCTTTTGACTGTTTATCAAGGACCAAGGTTGAAATGGCATTTAATGTATTGAATAGGAAATGTGGGTTGATCTGATAGCGAAGCATTTGAAGCTGCGATTGATGAGCCTGGGCGACGGCTTGTAAATATTTTTCTTTTTGTTCCATCAAAAGGAATTGGTAATTGACAATGAAATAGGCACCGGTCCAGATCATCAGCACAAAGAGGTCATACAGTGCACGGCCAATAACAAATTCATAAAGCCTGATATTGATATAGAAAGTCTGCTGGACCACCCAGGTATCGATAGCGCTTAAAATAAGGGCAGAGATCACGATACAAGTAATAATGGAAAGGACCATTGTTAAAGGTGGAAGATCACTATTTTTAAGTCTTCTGTAAATTAACCTGAGAATGACGGTTATAATAAAACCACTTAAAACGGACGTGATAACCGTGATCTGGAAAACAAAACTTTCACGGTCAGCAAACAAACTTAAAGCGCGGGTAGCGCCAAAGGCAAGCCATCCCGCGATCTGTAATTTCCAGAATAAGCTTTCTTTTTTCTTTAATTGTCTTTCAAAGAAATTAGCCAACTGAACACTTATTTCACGCTTGAGACAATATGAACATCCCGTTGCGGATAAGGAATGTTGATGTCTTTTTCATCAAAACGATGCTTGATGTTTTTTGTCAGTGCTGCCTTAAGTGGCCAGTAATTGGCGTTTGCTGTCCAGGCGCGAACAACAATATCAACTGAACTCGCGCCTAGCTCACCAACAAAAATTGCTGAAGCAGGGTCCTTCAATACCCGGTCATCCGCATCCAGTACGGCACCGATTTCTGCTATAGCCTTATCAATATCGTCGTCATATCCAATACCGATCAGCAGATCGACGCGACGGTTTTCATTGGCAGAGAAATTCTTAATTGATGATCCCCAGATCTGACTGTTTGGGATGATGATTTTTACATTGTCCCCTGTTGCCATTTCAGTCACAAAAAGGCCAAGGGCTTTAACAGTTCCGGCGTGGCCGGCACCTTCGATAAATTCTCCTACCTTGAAGGGGCGGAAGATAAGCAGCATAACACCTGCGGCAACATTGCTGAGTGTACCTTGCAGCGCCAGCCCGATTGCCAGGGATGCGGCACCAAGTATGGCAATAAGACTTGCTGTTTCAACACCAAACCTGTCCAATACGGCAAGTATGGTAAATATTATGATTATATACCGGGCGAGACTTGAGAAAAAAACGGCCAAAGTATCGTCTATTTTCTGACTTTTTGAGCAAACTTTCATAACCATGTTTTTGATGCGTCCAGCGATCCAGAAACCAATGATCAGAATAAGAATAGCAAAGATTATATTAAGTCCGTATTGAGTGCCCAGCTCAACAATCATATCCGTATATTGTGTAACGCTTTCTTCCATTTTTTTCTCTCTTAATTAGTATTTTTAGCTATTAAAAATAGGGCGAATAAGACTTTTCTGCAATATAAATTTATTATTGGTGAAATATGGATGCCTCATTTTAGCCACATTATCCCAGCACCATCATTGCCACATAATAAATCACATAAATGTGATAAACGTTGAGTATTTAGTTTTCTTCAGTAACTGTATATTTCTTCAATTGGGGGATTTTAGGAATTAATCACAAATAACCAAAAGGACAGAAATAATGAGCAAATCAATGGCAAAAACAGGTCTTGCAGTGGCAGTGGCAGCAGCCGGACTATTTTCAATTGTATCAGGTGCAACAGTTACCGCACAGGAAGCACCACAAGTTCAATGTATGGGTGTCAATGCCTGTAAAGGTCAAAATGCCTGCAAAACAGCAGCAAACGCCTGTAAAGGACAAGGTGCCTGCAAAGGCCAGGGCTTCCTGATGATGTCAGCAGCTGATTGTGCCGCAAAAGGCGGTAAAGTAATGCAAAAAAGCATGTAATATTGCAGATTTTAAAAAAAGCGGTAACCTCATAACGGTTGCCGCTTTTTTTATGGTATAAGGGTAATTATGAAAAATTCCAAAATTGACAATGATTTTCTGGGTTATGGACTAGGTCTGCGCACAGATCATTATGAGGAAATTTTGTCAGGTGACCCGCCCATTGACTGGTTCGAAATAATCTCAGAAAATTATATGGTGAAGGGCGGGCGTCAATTATACCATCTTGACCGGATTAAAGAACGCTATCCACTTGTCATGCACGGCGTTTCCATGAGCATCGGCTCCAGCGATCCTCTTAACATGGATTATCTCAACGATCTTAAGATGCTGGCTGAACGGGTGCAGCCAAAATGGATTTCCGATCATCTTTGCTGGACCAGCCATGGGGGGCATAATACCCATGATCTGATGCCACTTCCCTATAACCAGGAAACACTTAATCATGTGGCTGGTCGCGTGAAACAGGTTCAGGATTTTCTTGGTCAGCGAATATTGCTGGAAAACGCCTCAAGTTATGTGACCTATAAGGCCTCAGACATGACAGAATGGGAATTTTTGCGCCACCTGTCGGAAGAGGCGGACTGTCTGATTTTGCTTGATGTCAACAATATATATGTCAGCGGTTTTAATCATGATTTTGATCCAAAAACCTATATTGATTATATGGACCCACAGCGAATTTGCCAGATTCATCTGGCTGGGCACGAAAATAATGGTGATTATATTATTGATACGCACGACCACCCGGTCATTGACGATGTCTGGGAGCTTTATGACTATACTGTCCGAAAACTTGGGCATATTACCACCATGATTGAACGGGACGATCATATCCCGCCGCTTGCCGAATTAATTGAGGAAGTGAAGCGGGCAAGGGCCATCGGTGAGAGGCAATGTTAAAGGTTCTTCAGACAAAGTTTAAAGCGGCGGTCATGCAGGATGCAAAAGACGCCTTTCTGCTGGAAATTGAGGAAGGCGGAAAAATCGGACCCGAAATGCGGCTTCATATTTATGCGCATGCTTATAAATCAAGACTGGTCGAAACCCTTGTCGAAGATTTCCCGGTTCTCCATTCACTGGTGGGGGATGATATGTTTGAAGATATCTGCCTTGGGTATATTGACAGCTATCCTTCAACCCACCCCTCGTTACGCTATTTTGGGCAGCATATGGTTCAATTTCTGATGGAAACGGAAGCCTATTCAGGCATTATTCCGGCAATTGAAATGGCAGACTTTGAATGGAATTTCAATGATGTGTTTGATGCCCCTGATGCCGGGGCAGTCAGTGTTGAGGATGTCGCAAAAATCCCGGCGCAGGCGTGGACCACTCTTCGCATACATTTACAACCTTCCTTCATTATGAGCCGCTATAAATGGAATACGCCGGCGGTCTGGTCAACGGTCAGTGATGAAAATGATGATCATCCGATTATGCCTGAAGAATATCCGAAAATATCAAACTGTATTCAGTGGAAGTCGGATTTAAAATGTTTTTTCCGTACGGTTCCTGATGATGAAGCAGCTCTTCTTAATCTGGCAAAAGAAAATAAAAGCTTTCCTGATTTATGTGAACAGTTGCTTGATGAGTATGGTGAAGCCGCATCAATGCGGGCGGCAGAACTTTTCAAGGGTTGGATACTGGAAGGGCTGGTTTGTGAACTTGAATATCTGAAAGTCTAATCGACTTCTTTAAACGCCTGCAAAAGTGCATCAAACGGCAATGTCACGCAAGTCCGCCTGCTTTTATGGTCTCTGACCACATTAAAAACATCCATATCCTGCCACTTATTATCCGGCCAATCGTTATGTTCCGGCCCTTCGATATTTTCAAGCGAGGTTTTGATTTTATCAAGTAACTCGTTCAGTGTTTTTTCTGTTAACCCAAGATAATGTTCGCCGAGAACCGAGGCGCTAGCCTGACACAGGGCGCATGCTTTTGCTTCGTGGCTGAAGTCAGTTAATGTTCCGTCCTGAAGCTTAATATAGACCTTTATCCGGTCACCGCACATGGGATTATGAACTGTGACACTGTGGTCCGCATCTTCCAATGCACCGTGGGCGCAGGCATTGGATGCGTGTTTAAGAATGGTTTTCTGATATAGCTTGTCGATCATATTCTGACCATCCAAAAATAAATTCGCTTGAGAACTTTATAACTGAATAATGGCCTGTGGTGACACAGGCCATTATCATTCGTTTTAAAATCTTTTTATAAATAACGTGCTTAAATTAAACAACGTTATTCATTTGGTGCAGTGTATCTTGCTGCAAGTTTACCGATTGTGAGTGCCTGTACCAGAATTGAGAATAGCACAATACAATATACAACAAGCAGCATGAAGTCACGCAGGTCATTTGCCGGTAGTGACAGACACATTGCCAATGACAATCCGCCTCTGAGGCCACCCCAGGTCAGGATGTTGACCGTGCCTGGGCTAAAGCTTCTAAATCTTTGCAGAATGGTTACCGGGATAAAGACCGACAGGTAACGGATGCAAAGTAGAGACGGAACCATGATGACACCCGCGACAAGAGCTGACTGATTAAATTCAACGATCAGCAGGCTGAAACCGACAAGCATGAACAGAATTGCGTTCAGGAATTCGTCAATCAGTTCCCAAAAGTTGTCGAGAATTTCCTTGGTTTTTTCAGACATGGCTTTTGAACGGCCGATATTACCAACAATAAGTCCTGCAACAACCATGGCAATCGGACCAGATGTATGAATTGCTTTTGCGATTTCATATCCGCCCATAACAGTGGCCAAAGTGATAAAGACAACCACATGATAGTTGTCAACTGTACGGACCATGGCCAGACAGATGGACCCGAGGACAATACCAAGAATAACACCGCCAACAGCTTCTTCCAGGAAGAGCATCGCCACATGGCCCGGGGTTGCGGCACCTTCAGTGCTGATGGACAGAACGGTCAAGAAAATCACGATAGCGATACCATCGTTAAAGAGGGATTCACCAACCACTTTTGTTTCAAGTGGCTTGGAAACGCCGGCTTTTCTCAAGATGGCCATAACCGCAATCGGGTCTGTCGGTGATACAAGTGCGCCGAAAAGAATACAGTTGATAAATGAAATTTCGAAACCAAGCATCGGGAACAGGTTATAAACCAGTGTTGCCACCAGCATGGTTGAGAATGAAGTCCCGAGAAGGGCAAGAATTCCAACAACATATTTTTCCTGGTGCAGTACTTTTCCGGGTACATGAAGCGAGCCTGCAAAAAGCAGGAAGCTGAGCATGCCATCCAGAACAGCTTTAGAAAAGTCAATGTCACCCATAATTGAGTTTACAGTAGGTGCAATATTTAGCCCCACACCCTCCAACAGCATAATAAGTGTCGAAAAAATCAGTGCTATGGCCATAATGCCGATAGTAACCGGAAGTTTAATATACTTATAATTTAGATAAGAGAATAAAGCGCAAATCGTGACCACAATACTTGTCACAGTCATAATGCTCATATTTTTTCCTCCATTAGAAACCAACGACATGCGGATAATTTATCCGCTTCCAGACCCCCTGAATTCCCCGGGTTAGGGCGAATTTTTCATATATTCTCATATATAGTTGAAGGTTTATATGAAATTAGATTTGTTCTGTCCAGCACTTGTTAAAAAAAAAGGATATTTTATAAAATAGCAATTATTTACGGGTTATTAGGTCGGAATTTGGTGAAGTAATTCCGCCCTCAGCCGCAGTTTTTTTTGCGATTTTATCATTGGGACTCACACATTTTTATTTTGAAAGATGATCCATTTTTTTGTCTTGGGGATATAATTTGACTTTTCAGGGAAATATACATGAGTGAGAAAATAAGGCTGTGGTTTTAGGGTTGTTTATCCTAAAACTATATGGGGTAATTTCCATATTTCTCAAAAAAATACATTAAAGTCTATACGGCTGGCACCAAACGCGATAATGTTACACATAAATTAAAAAGAATAAGTCATAATTGACAAAAACTATAAATGACAAATTAAGAGGGATTATATGTTAGAAGTAAATAATTTTCTGGTTTCAATCGACAGTATGATTGGCGCCGCCCCCTGGTTTCCTTTTTATCTACTCGGTATCGGTTTATTTTTCACAGTATATCTGAAATTTCCACAAATTAGATTTTTCAGGCATGCCTGGAAGGTATTGTTTGACCCGGAAGAGGAAAGTAAAAAGCATGGAGCCCATGGCGAGACTTCGCATTTTCAGGCAATGACAATGGCTCTATCAGGAACTGTCGGTACTGGAAATATTGGCGGCGTAGGTCTGGCCGTTTATATTGGTGGTCCAACAGCCATTTTCTGGATGCTGGCGACGGCATTTATGGGGATGACAACAAAATTTGTTGAAGTCTCCCTCTCCCATAAATACCGGGTTGATTCAGACGATGGAACAGTTGCAGGTGGCCCGATGTATGTAATGGACCGTGGACTTGGCTGGAAACCAATGGCTATCTTTTTTGCGGCAGCGGTCGTGCTTAGCTCATTTGGATCCGGAAGTATGCCGCAGGTGAATAATATTGCCCAGGTCATGCGTGAAACTTTTGACTTTAATGAAATGGTCGTTGGGGGTATTGCATCATTATTGCTTGGATTTGTTATTATTGGCGGTGTTACCAGGATTGCAGCCTTTGCATCGCGGATAGTGCCTTCAATGGCCTTCCTTTACCTTGCAGGTTCCTTATGTGTTATTTTAAGTAACTATGAAAATATAATCCCTTCATTTATTTCCATATTCTCAAGTGCCTTTACAGGTAGTTCCGCGGCAGGCGGGTTCCTTGGGGCAGCATTCGCCTTTGCCGCGAATAAGGGCGTCGGGCGCGGACTTTTTTCAAATGAAGCCGGGCAGGGCTCTTCAGCCATTGCTCACTCCTCAGCAATTACAGAAGAACCGGTATCAGAAGGTATGGTTGCCTTGCTGGAGCCCTTCATTGACACAATTATGATCTGTACGCTGACCGGTCTGGTTATTTTATCATCCGGTGCCTGGACAGAAAAATATGAAAACACCTTCCAGATGGCTGACTTCAGTATTATTGCGGGGAGTTATAGTGATCAGAATGAGGCTGATAAAGCAGAACTTTATAAGCATATCAATTTCATTGAAGGGGATATCATCAAAACCTATAGCGGTGAAATTGATATTGTTTCCGGAAAACTGATTTCGGGGGATGTTACAGTTCTTAATGCCCGCTCGGTTGCAGAAGACGTGGTCTTTTCCAAAAATGATCAGCCATATTCAGGAAAGCTAGCCGTTTCGGATGGTAAGCTTGACGATGCAGATGTTTCCGTATCCGGAAAATCATTGCTTCACTCTGCGGCGCTTACCAGCCGCGCCTTTACCAAAAGTTTTCTTGGCGAAAATGGTAAATATATAGTGGCAATCTCATTGGCACTATTTGCTTTCTCTACGGCGGTCGCCTGGTCATATTATGGTGACCGTGCAATTACATTCCTGGTCGGGACGGGCGGTATATTGCCTTATAGGATAGTTTACGTCATTGGTTTTTTTATTGCTTCATTTGCGGATACAACAGTTATCTGGACATTTGCGGCAATTACGGTTGCCTTTATGACCATTCCCAACGTGATCTGTATGTTTTTAATGCGCAAAGAAGTTAAGCATATGGTTGAAGATTATGCGAAGAAAATAAAATAACAAAAACTTTTTTGCGGGATTTTCTTAAAAAAGGGCTGGATCAGAAATCCAGCCCTTTTTATTTTTCAAATTTTTGAGCGTGTACTAAAATTAACACTTTATTAATAATTTGATATTTACAATAATAGCGATAGAGTAATTTCTTGATTTTATAGTTGTTTTTTAATAAGATTCTCGAAGGAGATTATTGAATTTATAACTGAGAAACGAAATTACCCGCATAAAACTTGTATTATGCAAATAAAATGGGCGGACTTTTATTCTAATAAATCGCGGGTTCGGGTTGCTTGAGCGCCGTTAGTTTAGTAACGTAAAAGTCAGGGTGTGAGTGGAGAGTTATTTAGAAATGGGAAGTTCGATAGGATGAGTAGCAGCGCAATTAAAGGTGTGCCAACAGAAAATAACACAGAATTAAAATCTGGATCGGCAACAACAACAAACGAACAGAGTGGTCACTCGGCATCAGAGCATTTTGATGAAATTTCGGGTTCGATTAAATGGTTTGATGACATCAAAGGATATGGATTTATTGAAGCCGATGATGAAGCCAATCGCAAACAGGGTGATATTCTGGTTCATTTCTCCATCCTTAAAGAACATGAGCGTGGCTCACTACCGGAAGGCACAAAAGTTACCTGCCTATCTGCAAACCGTCCAAAAGGACGCCAGGCTGTTAAAATTTTGACATTTGATCTGTCCACAGCGGTCGAGAAAAAAGAAACAGAACCAAAATTCCTTATTGAAGATAAAGATTATTCTGACGACGATTTTGTGGATGTTGTGGTTAAATGGTTCAACAAAGTTCGTGGCTATGGTTTTGTAAATCGTGGTGACGGCGGACAGGACATTTTCATTCATATGGAAGTCCTCAGGCATTATAATATTGATCAGTTGGTTCCCGGTCAGTCACTTTCCGTTGTAATCGAAGATGGTGAACGTGGTTTAATGGTCAATGCCATTAAAAAAGATCAGTAAGTGATCCCCAATCAAACCGGCTCCTTTCAACTCTTTGAAAATTTTACTTTTTAAGGATAAAAAACGCCTTTAAAAAGCCTTTCTTTCCTGTCATTATGCTGTTGGTGAAATGACAAAGTTTTTATGAGAGGAATTCAAATGTTTTTGAAACAGAAGAAAAGTTTTTTGACGCTTATAGCCGTTTTCTTTTTTTTGTTCTCTCTAGGGACAATAGCTCAGGCTCAGTCAAATTTTCCGCGTGACACTCTCTCCATTAAAACGGCTGATAATGTTTATAATTTTGATATTGAACTGGCACTTGATGATAACCACAGACAATATGGGTTGATGTATAGGGATCATCTGCCGGAAATGAGTGGCATGCTTTTTATTTATGACCGGGCCAGAAATATTGCCATGTGGATGAAAAATACATTTATCCCGCTGGACATTGTGTTCATTGATGAAGCGGGAAAAATTATAAATATTGCCAAATCAGCCAAGCCAAAAGACCTGTCGCAAATCCCGTCAAAAGGGCCAGCCAAAGCGGCGCTCGAGTTAAATGGAGGGCTTACCGACAAGCTGGGAATTAATGTTGGTGACGAGATACTCTATCCGACATTTGGAAATACAGATAAATAATAAATTTTCCAAAAATAATTCTTGCACACGCTTCATTGTTGGCGTATTAACCCAACCACTATTTGTTTTTACAAATTGTGTTTTAAGGTCGGGGAGTGGCGCAGCCTGGTAGCGCACCTGTTTTGGGTACAGGGGGTCGCAAGTTCGAATCTTGTCTCCCCGACCATCTTAAAACATTTCTGAAAAATGGTTTTTCTCCCACATAATTTTTTTAAAATAGTTGAAGATTTTATATTGAAGATAGAGCTTCTTTATAAACCTCATATTGCTTTGAAGCAACGTTATCCCATCTGAAGTCTTTGACAGTTTCGGCTATTTCATCGCGCGACTTAACGAGGGTTTCCAATGACCTGACCGCGTTTGCCAGTGCGTATTCCGAACGTTCATCAAGCAGGATGCCATTTTGTTCATTAAGAATTTCGGATACACCACCTACGTCACAGGCAATGACCGGTGTTCCGGTCGCTAGGCTTTCCAAGACCACATTTGGCATCCCTTCCATCGATGACATCAGGATCGTTGCTTTTGCGCCGGCATAAAATTCGGCAAGCTTATTCTGGTCAACATGTTTGATAAACTGTACGCGTCCTTTGATACCCAGATTTTCTGCCTGCTTTTTTAAATTTTGGCGTTCCGCACCATCACCGATAATGATCAGGCGTGTTTTGGAAAGGTCAAAGAATGCGTTCAACGTTAAATTGTGACCTTTTAACGGGATAAGATTGCCGACACTTAAAAAATAATCCTCACGAAGCGGATTGGCGTCGACTGCCGTATTAAAAACGCTTGGGTCCACACCGTTTATGATGACGATGATTTTATTTTCATCAACGCCAAAATCAATAAGGGACTGCTTTAAGGCATCACTGACACAGATGACTTTGTCTGAATAATCAATGGCTTCCAGAATTTGTTTTTGGGCTTTTTTATTGTCCATCCAGTAATTTACATCACTTCCCCGCGCGGTAAGGATCAGTGGTTTATTATGATTTTTGGCAAGCTTATAAGCGGCAACCCCGTCCGGATAAAGATATTGCCCATCGACAATATCAAAGTCGTTTTCGTCCGGATAAAGATCACTAAGTATATTTTCGGCGGCATTGGCCATTGATGTGGCATTATCAAATATGCTTAACCCGGGAAGAGTGAAATATTTTGGATGATAAACGTCAATATTATCCTGAACTTCATGAAATGGCATTTGCTCATAAAGCCTGTAACGTCCGCTCAGCATACCCATCATCGGGAAATGAGGAACCGGGGCAATTACCTTTCGCCTGAAACCGTCTATTGCGTCCATCGCGCTGAGCCGGTTTTTGACAAAGATTCCATGTCTCGGCTGCAACAAATTTGGATACAGCGTTGTGAGGGTTAAAATTTCCATATTTATCCGTGTCTGGATAAAAATTGATAAAACATCATCAAGGTCCAAAGAGGTGCGCTATAATCGCGAATGCCTGATTGATGATCTTTTACTAGTCTCTCCAGATAAGCTTTTTCAAAATAACCGCTGTCGAGCATCTGTTCACTGAGAACGGTTTCTTTGATTTTTTCTTTTAATTCATTTCTAAACCAGTGCCCAAGCGGCACACCAAAACCCATTTTTGGCCGGTAGAGGATATCATTGGGCAGCTGTCCTTCCAATGATTTCTTGAAAATATATTTTCCTTCGTTGCCGTGCAGTTTGTAATCGGACGGCAGCGTCGCGATCCAGCCGATCAGTTCATGATCCAGAAGCGGGACACGCACTTCCAAAGAATAAGCCATGGAGGCCCTGTCCACCTTGGTCAGGATGTCGCCGGGAAGATAGGTTTTTATATCCAGATACTGAATGAGAGACAGAGGGTCATCAGTATTGGCCTGCTCGGCATGTTTGTTGAATATTTCAAGCGCGTTATAGTCCTGCAAATCGCTTTTTAGCGATTTTGAGAACAGCATATGACGCATTTCCGGCTTGAATATGGAAACGCCATGGAAATAACTTTCAACGCTGCTGCGGGCAAGACCCTGGAATGTTGTTTTTGCTCTGAATACCCGCGGGGCCCAGTCCGCCTTTGGATAGACAGACCCCAGGAAACCAAAAACCTGCTTTCTGAAGGAAACAGGAAACATGCCGCGCATTTTTTCTTCAAACATGTGAAGTTTATAACGTCTGTATCCGGCAAGATTCTCATCGCCGCCATCTCCCGAGAGCGCAACAGTAACCCTTTGACGGGCGAGTTCGCAGACCCGGAAAGTGGGCAGGGCAGAGCTGTCGGCATAGGGTTCGTCATAATAATCCATCAGTCCGTCGACAAGGGAGTAATCATTAGGATCAACCACTTTTGTCTGATGATTGGTTTTATACTGATCGGCGACTTTTTTTGCATAATCCGCTTCATCAAATTTGGCTTCTTCAAAACCGATTGAGCAGGTGTTGACGGCTTCCCGGCTGTTTCTGGCCATGTTGGCGACTACAGCACCGGAATCCACGCCGCCGGACAGAAATGCTCCAAGTGGCACGTCAGCCCGCATTCTAATTCTGACCGCTTCCTCAACCCGACGGTCGAGTTCGCGTGTGGCATCTTCGAATGAGCCGATATAGGATGTATTAAAATGGATGTTCCAATACTGGTTATTTTCAATTTTTCCGGAATCCAGATGGATCAGAAGCGTATGACCCGGTTCAAGTTTCATAACATTTTTATAAATGGTATGGGGCTCTGGCACATAGCCAAGCGCGAAATATTCCTCAATACTTTCCGGACGCAGTGAATTATTGAAATTCGGATGCAGGGAAAGTGACTTAAGTTCGGACGCAAAAACAAAATTGTTATCTGCCAGCATAGCATAAAAAAGTGGTTTGATGCCGAGGCGGTCACGGGCAATGAACACCTCGTTTTTCTTTTTGTCATGAATTGCATAGGCAAACATGCCGCGGATCCGCTCAACACTTTTTGGTCCCCAGGCATGATAAGCCTGTAAAATCACTTCCGTATCGCTGCTGGTCTGGAAGTGATAGCCCAGTGCTTTTAATTCTTCACGCAGTTCAGGAAAATTATAAATTTCACCATTATAGGTAATGCTGACGCGGTCATCTGATGTCACCATTGGCTGATGGCCGCCAGCAAGGTCAATAATTGATAGGCGACGATGGCCAAAGGCAACCCCGCCTGAAAAATAATCACCGGAGCCATCAGGCCCACGATGTTCAATTATATCGGTCATTTTTGTCAGCAAGTTTTTAGGGGGAGTTTCCCCGGATAAGTTTATTATTCCTGCGATACCGCACATTTTATTTTTTGCCCCGGTTTTAAAGCATTATGTTTGCGTTCATAGTAATGAACATATTAAATTAAGAAAAGATAATAAGGGATCATGATTAAGGAATAATTACCTTGCCGGATTATAGTATATCGGTATCAGAATTGCCCCATGCCATTGAATGGAAAAATGGGGATTTATATCTTCTGGATCAGACATTGCTGCCGCATCAGGAAGTGATGGAACAACAGCTGTCCGTCGAGCAGGTCTGGCAGGCAATCAGGGAGCTTAAAGTAAGAGGGGCGCCGGCCATTGGCATTGCGGCCGCATATGGACTTTGCGTGGCACTAAAGGACAGTGTCAACCTGCCGGTGGATCAGTTTATAAAAATGGCAAAAGAAAAGGCCGCTTTTCTGGATAGCGCCCGTCCGACAGCAGTTAATTTAAGCTGGGCGATGAAGCGTATGGTTGCCCGGTTGGGTCAAGCGCAAAAAGGCACATCCCGGGAATTATACGAATCACTGGTTGATGAAGCAGAAAAAATCCATGCTGAAGATATAGCCCTTTGCAATGGAATGGGCATAATGGGCGCGCCGCTCATTAAAGACGGCATGGGGATTATGACCCATTGTAATGCAGGCTCAATTGCAACTTCAGCATCAGGCACTGCAACAGCACCAATGTATTTGGCCCATCAAAACGGAATCAGGTTTAAGGTTTATGCCAATGAAACCCGACCACTTTTGCAGGGAGCAAGGCTGACCAGTTGGGAACTTCAAAGGGCAGGGTTGGATGTTACCCTGATAACCGACAATATGGCAGCCCATATGATGGCAACAGGACAGATTGATATGGTGATCGTTGGCACCGACCGTGTGGCGGCAAATGGGGATGTTGCCAATAAAATAGGTACCCTTGGCGTGGCTATTCTGGCAGACTATTATCAGATACCGTTTTATGTGGCCTGTCCGTCATCAACCATTGATATGGATACCGTTTGCGGTAGCGATATAGTGATTGAGGAAAGAAGCGGGGATGAGGTCACATCAATTTTGGGAAGACGCATTGCGCCGGAAAATATTAAAACCAGATGTCCGGCATTTGACGTGACGCCGAATAAACTGGTCAGTGGTATCATAACAGAAAGTCAAATAATTACGGCACCATATGATAAAGGATTGAGGGATTTTTTTAAGGGGAAGGAAAATGGTTAGACTATTTATGATGCTGCTTGCATCACTTATACTTATTTCATGTGACAATACTGAAAAAACAAAAGGTATCAGCCAGGCACAGGAACAGTCTATTGCTGATTTTGAACTTGATGAAATAACTGTTGCAGACTTAAATAATGCCTATAACAGAGGCAAATATACTGCTGAGCAGGTGACCAGACTTTATATTGACCGTATTGAAGCCCTTAATAAAAAAGGTCCTCATCTAAATGCGGTGATTGCGGTCAATCCGGATGCTCTTAAAATAGCCGCAGAACTTGATAAGGAACGCACTGAGAAAGGCACACGTGGTCCGCTTCATGGAATTCCGGTTCTTCTTAAGGATAATATTGATACTATGGATAATATGCCGACCACGGCCGGGTCACTGGCGCTGATTGATAATTATGCGACAAATGATGCGCCACTGGTGGCAAATTTGCGGGCGGCGGGTGCCATAATCCTTGGTAAAACCAATTTAAGTGAATGGGCAAATTTCAGATCATCGCACAGCTCCAGTGGTTGGAGCGGGGTAGGCGGACAAACGCGAAACCCATATCTGCTCACGGCCAATACCTGCGGGTCCAGCTCAGGATCGGGTGTTGCAGCAGCGGCCAATATGGCAACTTTAACCATTGGCACTGAAACCGATGGTTCCGTTGTCTGTCCGTCCGCCTATAACGGTATTGTCGGTATTAAACCCACGGTCGGGCTTGTCAGCAGGACCGGCATTGTTCCCATCGCCGCCACTCAGGATACGGCGGGCCCCATGACCCGGACTGTGGCGGATGCCGCCTATTTGCTGACGGCGATGGTCAGTCAGAACCCGGAAGACCCAAAAACAATGGAGCAGCCGGATATTAAAGTGAGTTATGAAAATCACCTGCTTGCCGATGGACTTAAAGGAAAGCGGATCGGCGTTGTCAGAAGCCCTTTCAGGATGCGTGACGGACTGGCTGAAATTTTTGATCGTAATATTGAAGCCATGAAAACTGCGGGCGCGGTGATTGTCGATAATCTTGAATTCGGGGACCAGTCAACGATTGAAAATGCGGAAGGTATCGTGCTTCATTATGAATTTAAGCATTATTTGAATGCCTATCTTGAAGGAACGCCAGTTTCCGTAAAAAGCAGAACCCTGGCAGATCTTATTGAATTTAACAATGCTCATGCAGCACAGGAAATGCCCTATTTCAAACAGGAAACATTTATTGCATCAGAAAATATGGGGCCGTTATCGGATGAAGAATATCTTGAAGCGGTCGCCGCCAGCAATCTGGAAATGCAGAAAGAAATGGATGCCCTGATGGATCAGAATGAGCTTGATCTTATCGTAATGCCGTCTAGAAATCCGGCAAACAGCCAGGACCTGATCAATGGGGATCATCCAAGTGGCGGGGGGACAGCCTCCTATGCCGCTGTAAGCGGGTATCCGTCAATTACGGTGCCAATGGGGTATATTCATGGACTGTCTGTATCATTGTCATTTTTTGGTCGGGCCTATTCGGAAGCAACTCTTATTGAAGCCGCCTATAATTTTGAACAGGTCAGCAAGGCCAGACGCAAGCCGACTTTTATTCCCTATCTTTATGAATGATATTAATGCAGGTCGTCCAGAAGCTCTATTGCTTGTTTGAATTTTTGGGCGGAAAGACTATTGCCATAATTCATGTTGGGCGCATTGAGAAATTTAGTTTTTTTGATGCCGGCATCATTGTATTTTTTTTCTGCTCTCTGCATAACGCGTCTGATTTCATTTTCGCGGCTTGAAACAAAAACATAACCGTTATTTTTCATTTCGCCAATTGTTGGGGGGATTTTATCACGCCAGTTAATTGGTTCACAAGTTGTGTAAATAACACCTTTGAATATATTCGGATATATTTGCATAGTTAGACTTGCTGAAATGCAGCTGTCTTTTGATGCGGCAATGTATACTCTGCTTGTATCAATTTTATAATGCTCCTGAATGTAAACTATTGACAGAACAGTAATGAGCATTTCTTTTTCGGCTTTAAGATTACCTGCTTTATTTAGTGATATCCAGATCAGGTTTTTTTCATTTAATAACGGAGGCCAACCGAATGGTATTTTGGCAAGATTCACTGGTCTCATCTGAACCAGCGTACCAGAAGGAAGTGCAGGGTTATAATTTTCCGGTATATTGATTGTCCATTTTATGGTTTCATTTGGATCTAATATATCTTTAAAATTGGTTGCTGAATCTGTTCCAAGAACCTCAGACATAGTCGTTCCAACGGTAATTTCACCATTTGTAATTGTGTTTTGTTCCTGGGCGCGGATTGGTAAAGTGAAGTTTAAAGTTGAAAATAAGGCTATGAAGAGAATTGCATATTTCATTTAAACCCAAACCTACTTCAAGTATTATATTGCCAACATGTCAGAATGTCTGATTTACAGTTACAATTCTCATATGTTGGCAAAAGATGCAAACTTTTATTGCCTCTGGATTATTCTATTGTTTCCTGATTATCCAGATATTCAATTGAACGGGAAAATTTTGTTCGGGTATATCGATGTGTATCCGGAACATATACAAGTTCAGTATTGCTTATCCCTGCGTTTTTGAATTTATAATATGCATAGCGGTTTCCCTGTGGGAGATTGGTTTTTTCCCGCGTGACAAAGACAAAACGCTGAGTGGTTATATCTTTTAATTTTTCTTCAGCGTTGTTTTCCCAAACCCGACTACCGGTAAAGATCGCTCCATCAAAAATATCAGGGTGATTTAAAATGGCACGTGCAGCGGCCCTTGCTTGCCCTGTTATGTAGATGCGGTCTTGATTTATTTGATAATCTTTTGTGATCAGGGGAACAGACATCATTGCTAGATATTCTTTTTGATAAATTGAAGCCCCATTGTTTGAATTGCGGGCAGCAACCCAAATTAAATTTTTGTCTCTCATTGTTGCCAGCCAACCGTTAGGAGGCCTGACATCACGAGGAGCACCGGCAAATACCATAATGCCAGGAGGATTTGCTGGATCATAATTTTCGGGAACGTAAATTTCCCACGAGATTTTTTCATCCTGACCTATATATTTCTCATTTTTTGATGCATCTGAATTTAGAATATCTGCCGGTGTAGCCTCCATTATGAATTCACCGATTTTTGGTCCTTGCGCAAAACATGCACAAGTTAAAAAGAAGGATAAGAAAATCCAAGTAAAGAAACCCTTTATCGTCATTTTATTCTCCTATAAATTGTATTATTATTTAATATTTCTATAATTATTAAGTTAAATTCTAAATTTGTTAGAATTATCATAACACAATCTCGTTAAAATTACAAATAAAGGGAACTGTCATCGTTCATCAAGAAATTGCAGAGCGTTTTCAAATTGACTTTTTTTCGGATTTGAGTGTCCCATTCTTGGGATGACCATAAGTTTAATTTTATTAACGCCTGCTTTCTTATATTTTGCATAAACATTTTTTGTGTCATCGAGATTGAAATCTTTCGTGCCTGTTAAAAATACATAATTATGACTTTTAATGAGGTTTAATCTCTGATCATTGACATCTTCCCAGAAATTGGCACCACAATTATACAGAGCTCCATTAAATATATGAGGAAATTTGGTTGAAACTATACTGGCAATACGACCGCCGCCTGAAAAGCCCGATATATAAATTCTGTTGGTATTGATTTTATATGTCTTCTGAATTAGCGGTAAAGCCATTACGGACATAACGATACGATTATCTGCCTGAACTTTGTTGCCGGATTCCCGGGCACCAATAAAAATCAAGTTCCTGTTTCTGGTTATCTCAAGCCAGCCATTAGGAATATTGACACTATTCTGTGGACTGACATAAACCATAACACCAGGGGGATTTGCGGGATCATAATTCTCAGGAACATCAATTTCCCAGGTTATCATTGTGTTTGGGTCGATCAAATCTACAAATGATTTTGCTTCGTCTTCTCCTAAAATGGAATTGAGGCTGCCGGACATAGTAAAATAACCTGTTTGTGCGTCGTTACTTTCGGCAAAAACCGAATAAGGTTGCATCAATAACAGAAATAAGGCAGTGACAATCCATTTGATCATGATGATTGTGTCTTTCAAATCAAAATAATTATACCCATTATGAAGCGATCTTCTTTACTGTGCAATCAAAGGGCGGTAAATTTTTTGTGATTGCCTTATGGCCCCGAGGATTAAAAAATAAAAATGTTGAACCTGACACTTCTTATTACACCGATCTTTCTGATTATCCTGACCGGGTACATTTTAAAACACCATTTAATTTCTGATGATGATGTGTGGAATAATATAAACAGGCTGGCCTATTGGGTTTTATTTCCCTGCCTTTTATTTAATAAAACATCGGTCATCAATTTTTCGGAAATTTCATTTGGCCCCTTGTCAATTGCCCTTATTGCAGGCGTTTCTATGGCAATTTTAGGGGCTTATATTTTAGGAAAGTTTGCCGGTTTGGGGACACCTGCACTCACATCGGTCATGCAGGGCGGTGGGCGACATAATGCTTTTCTGGCACTGGCGATTGTAAGTCAGCTTTATGGGGATGAGGGTGAACTGATTGGTGCAATTGTCATAGCTGTCCTTGTTACCTATACAAATATTGTGATTAATGTCAGTCTGACCGTTATGCTTTCAAGTCAAAAAAGCGGGCTGACCATGATCCTTTCAGATTTAAAGCGAAACCCGTTTATTATTGCTATCCTGCTTGGAGTGATATTCAATTTACTTGGGTTGGGTTATCTTCCGATATTACATCAGTTCACACAAAGTGTGGGTCAGACGACCTTGACTGTCGCCCTTCTTTGTGTTGGGGCGGGTCTTCGGATAAGGGAACCGGGAGAAAAAATATTATCGAGCGTAATTATTGCCTGCACGGCAAAATTTATAATTTACCCAATGACGGTTTACCTGCTGGCAAAATATTTTGAACTGTCCCATGTGGTCACTATGGTCGCAACAATCTTTGCTGTGACACCAACCGGCACGGCAAGCTATCCGCTGGCAAAGCAAATGGGTGGTGATGCGCCCCTTATGGCATCACTGATTTCACTGGAAACATTATTATCGGTTCCGATAATTCCGGTTATGATTATATGGTTAACTGAAGGTGTGGAATGATTGATCTGATCTATATTGTTGCACCGATTTTTCTGATCATTCTGCTTGGAAAGCTTCTTCGGAAATCATTGATTTTATCGGATGATATCTGGCATCAGATCAATAAACTGACTTACTGGCTGCTATTTCCGGCGCTTCTTTTTAATAAAACGTCGATTATTGATTTTTCCGGATATTCACTCGGGACATTTTCCCTGTCCATGATGGCGGGGTTTCTGGTTTCGGTTTTTTGTGCCTGGCTATTCAGCCGGATTTATGGAATGGACGCACCCGCTCTTTCTTCGGTCATTCAGGGAAGCGGACGGCATAATTCATTTCTTGCACTTGCTGTTATCAGTCAGTTTCTCGGGGAGCAGGGGGAAATAATAGGGGCGCTGGCAGTTGCGATCATGGTGACATTCTCAAATGTTCTGACCATTATTTTTATGATCATGATTTTATCAGGGCAAAACGGATCGAAACCAAGTATCCTTTCTGAAATTATTAGAAACCCATTTATCGTTTCCATCGCTATCGGCCTTATATTTAACATTCTGGGATGGGGCAACCTCCCGATATTACATGATTTTACAGCCAACCTTGGCACGGCCGCACTTCCGCTGGCGCTTATTTGTGTCGGGGCGGGACTTCGATTTGTCGGGGGCGGGATACATATAATACCGAGCTTAATAGCGACATTGACAAAAATGATTATTTTACCGGTAACAGTCTATGCCTGCGCACTCTATTTTGAGCTTGACCCATTAATGACGGCTTGTGCCGTCATTTTTGCGTCGGTACCAACCTCATCCACGGCCTATGCACTTGCCAAAACCATGGGCGGGGACGCCCCCTTAATGGCGGCTATTATATCGCTTCAAACCCTGGTATCGGTAGTCACCGTTCCATTGGTGATGCATATTGTCGGTTAATCAAGGTCTTCTGTGATAACTTCGCTGCTTTTATCGCCTTTTGGCCTGTTAAGCTCAAGTGGAATGCCTTCAACAATATAGTATATCAGTTCAGCAATATTGGTCAGATGGTCACCGGCACGTTCAATATTTTTAGCAACAAAAAGCAAATGGGTTGCCGGTGTAATTAGTTCCGGATTTTCCATCATATAGGTCAGCATCTCACGAAACAGCGTGTCATAAAGATTATCGACAACGATATCTCGGGTCCAGACGGAAATGGCTTTTTCAGCGGATTTATTGACATAGGCGTCAATGACATCCTTGTTCATGATATTGATAAGATTGACCATCTGTGAAAGTACAGCATAATTGGCATCAAACTTATTGGTTTCATTCAGAACAATAACCCGCTTTGAAAGATTTTTTGCATAATCACCAATGCGCTCAAGGGCATTGCTGATTTTAATGGCAGAAATAATCTCCCGCAAATCATCGGCCATAGGGGATCGCATGGCAATCAACTCGATTGCCGATTTCTCAATTTCCTGTTCCAGCTGATCGACCTGTTCATCATTTTCCCTGACAATTTTTGCCAGCTTAAGATCTTTGCTTACCAGAGCTTTTTCAGCATCGGAAAATTGTCTGGCAACCAAGTTTGCCATATTGACAATTTTCGTTCTGAGTCTGTTAAGATCTTCGTCAAATGAACTAACGATATGTGAATGTGTCATTAAGGTCTCCTATTCGCTATCCGTAGCGACCGGTAATATAATCTCTTGTTTTTTCATGTGTTGGATTGGTAAATATTGTGGCCGTATCACCATGTTCCATCAATTTGCCCAAATGAAAAAATGCTGTTTTTTGTGAAATCCTTGCTGCCTGCTGCATTGAATGGGTGACAATGACGATCGCATATCGGCTTTTAAGCTCGTCAATCAATTCTTCAATTACGGCCGTTGCAATAGGATCAAGCGCAGAGCAGGGCTCATCCATCAGGATCACTTCCGGTTCAATAGCTATCGTTCTTGCAATACAAAGCCTTTGCTGCTGTCCACCGGACAGGGAAGTTCCCGATGCATCAAGCCTGTCGTGGACTTCGTTCCAAAGTCCCGCTTTCTTAAGGCTCGAGTGAACAATTTCGTCAAGCTCATGCTTGTTCTTGGCAATACCGTGAATGCGTGGACCATAGGCAATATTGTCATATATGGATTTTGGAAACGGATTTGGCTTTTGAAAAACCATCCCGATCCGGGCACGAAGCTGGACAACGTCAATTGATTTATCATTGATGTCTTCTCCGTCGAGAGTGATTGTGCCTTCGACACGGCAGATATCAATAATGTCATTCATTCTGTTCAGTGAACGCAGGAATGTTGATTTTCCGCAACCTGAAGGTCCGATCAATGCCGTCACTTCATTGGGATTAATATCCAGATTGATATCTTTGAGAGCATGGTTTTCACCGTAAAATACATTGACTTTTCTGGCGCGCATTTTTGGTGTAATGGCTTTTTGCTGGCCACCGATATCATTTTTAGAAGATTGCATATTCATATTATCTACCATTTTTTTTCAAACTTTTGCCTTAGCCAGATGGCCAATCCATTCATGATTATGAGAAATGCGAGTAACACCATTATAGCAGCAGATGTTTTCTCAAGGAAGCCACGTTCAGGACTATCTGCCCATAAATAGACCTGTACGGGAAGTGCGGTTGATGCTTCCATTATACTTCCCGGTGTATCCACAATAAAAGCGACCATTCCGATCATGATCAGTGGTGCTGTTTCACCAAGGGCCTGTGCCATGCCAATAATCGATCCAGTAAGAATACCAGGCATGCTTAAGGGGAGCACATGATGAAAGACTGTCTGCATATGTGATGCCCCCAGTCCAATGGCGGCTTCCTTAATTGACGGGGGAACCGCTTTTAATGCAGCACGGGACGTAATAATAATTGTCGGCAATGTCATAAGTGCCAGTGTAAGACCCCCGACCAGTGGTGCAGAACGTGGAAGATTAATATAATTAATAAATATAGCCAGTCCCAACAGGCCAAAAATAATTGAAGGCACAGCGGCCAGATTGTTGATATTGATTTCAATAAGATCGGTAATCCGGTTCTTAGGCGCGAATTCCTCAAGATATATGGCGGAACCGACCCCAATCGGGAAAGCAATCAAAAATGTCACCAGCAAAGTGAGGAATGATCCGATCGTCGCGCTCCAGATACCGGCAAGTTCAGGTTCGCGGCTGTCACCGGAGACGAAGAAGGACCAGTTAAATCCCTGCTTTACTTTTTCAGCATTATTTAGCTTGTCAACCCAGGCAATCTGCTGGTCAGAAATTTTCCGGTCTGTTTCCGGTATATCCCTTGAAATATTGCCTTTGATCAGCATGTCAACATTACTTGAAGCAAGAAGATCAACTGGTACAGTTTCGCCTATGACTGATGGGTCATTCAGAATGACATCGCGAATATCCGTTTGGGCACCGACACTGAACAGACGCAGGAGAGCAAAGACATCTGAACGTTTTGTGACTTCGGGAAATTCTTTTTGCAACGAGCTGACAAGTATTCTGTTGATGTTGGCTCCTGCGACCTGCTTCTCAAATTCCTGTCTGTCGTTTGTTGGCAGATCACCCAGGACAGCCTTATCCAGGAAAATATCCATTTCAATACGTGTTTCAGTAAAACCGCTTGAGCCTGTAATAATAATGCTGCCAAGAACCACCAAAAGAGCGGCAATAGCAGCAGCAAGGCTGGACATAGCGAAAAATTTAAATATTTTTTCTTTTCTATATCGGCTTTTCAGACGATTTTGTTGTTCTTCTGAATGCCAGGTTACCCGGGCTGTTGCCTGATCATTGTCGGAGGTATCAGTCATATTGCTCTCTATATTTTTTGACAATTATTAATGCAATAGCATTAAGTGCCAATGTGGTGAAAAACAGTGCCAGCCCAAGGGCAAAGGCAGACAGGGTTTTAGCACTGGCAAATTCCTGGTCTCCGGTCAACAGGGCGACTATCTGCACGGTTACGGTGGTTACGGCTTCAAGCGGGTTTATGGTCAGATTGGCAGCCATTCCGGCAGCCATCACAACGATCATTGTTTCCCCGATTGCCCGGGATGTTGCCAAAAGAAGTGCACCTACAACCCCAGGAAGTGCGGAGGGTAGGATCACTTTTAAAATCGTTTCTGTCTGTGTTGCGCCAAGCCCGAGTGATCCTTCACGCAGGCTTTGTGGCACGACGCTTATAACATCATCTGATAATGAAGAAATAAGGGGAATAATCATAACCCCCATAACAATTCCGGCGGCCAGAGCGCTTTCGGATGCTATTTCAAGTCCAAGCAGGGCACCTGTGTCCCGAATAAAGGGAGCCACAACCAGAGCGGCGATAAACCCATAAACGACGGTGGGAATACCCGCGAGGATTTCAAGCAGAGGTTTCGCAATTTTACGGATTTTTTTATTGGCAAATTCCGCCATATAAATCGCTGAAAGAAGACCAATCGGCCCGGCTATAAGCATGGCAATAACCGTGATCAGCATTGTGCCCATAAATAATGGAACGGCCCCAAATGCCCCTGAGCTTCCGACCTGATCAGCGCGGATCGCTGTCTGCGGGCTCCATTTGGTGCCAAAAACAAATTCCGTGATGGATATCTGATCAAAAAACCGGATGCTTTCAAACAGTAATGAAAAGACAATACCAATTGTTGTAATAATGGCGATGACTGAAAATGCCAGAAGCAATACTTTGATGATCGTTTCAAGATGATTTCTTGAATTTACTTTAGGCGACATTTTATAGAGTGTATAATAGCCGGCAATACAGCTGGCACCTATGGAGGCTAAAAAGAAGCTCCAGGCAATTTTTTCTGATACAGTTCTGTAATATTCGGCATATACAGCCAGGTTTTCATCGCCTGTGCCATTTGAAACGTAATTTTTTATGTTATCCAGTAATACATTAAGTTCAAATGCCGGTAATGATGCCGCTTCTGATCCCAGTTGGGATATCAGAAGCTTATTAATCAGGCTGTCTTTTGAAATCGTCCAAATCGCTAAAATGATAAAACCGGGAATAAAACTGTTTACGCCTGCTGCCCATCCGTAATGTGTGGGAAGTGAGTGCAATTTTTTTATGTCGCCATCAACTAACAAAAGAGACCGCTTTTTAGCTATATAGTAAAAGCAGGTCAAAATAAGTGTTAGGATTATAAATAATAAATATGCACTCATTAAATCGGCACCACATTAAATAATTATGATGGTGAAAGGCCGGCATTAAACCGGCCTTTCTATTATTGGTTTATTTTTTTAGAGGTGTCAGATTCTCTGCTGTCACCCGTACTTTTGCCAGCTCTTCGCTTGTTAAAGGAATAAGTCCCTTTTCTGCAAGATAACCGAAATCACCCATAGCTTTATCACTCAGAAATTCGCTTAAATATTCTTTTATACCAGGTATGACACCGACATGTGCCTTTTTAACATAAAAGAATAGGGAACGGGATACTTTATATACTTTATCTGCAATATTTTCAAAAGTAGGGGCAGAACCTTCAACTGTACTTCCCTGAATAACATCGCTGTTTTCCTCCAGAAAGCTGTATCCGAAAACACCAACTGCATTTGGGTTAGCCTGAAGTTTACCAACAATCAGATTGTCATTCTCGCCGGCTTCAATATAGGCGCCGTCTTCACGGATCGTATGACAAAGTGCCGTGTAACGGTTTTCATCCTGCGCTTTAATTGCTTCAATTTCCGGGAAAGTTTTACATCCGCCTTCAAGAGCTAGCTCGGCGAATGCATCGCGGGTACCGGATGTTGGAGGAGGACCAAGAACCTCAATTTTATTGTTTGGCAGGTCAGGGTTAATTTCGTTCCAGGTTTTATAGGGATTTGGAACAATTTTACCATCAACAACGACGTCTTTTGCAAGTGCGAGCCAGATGTCCTGAAGTTTAAAATTCATGAGCTTTGCTTCTTTGGAATTGGCAAGAACAATGCCGTCATAACCAATTGTAATTTCCACGATGTCCTTAACACCATTTTTGGCGCAAAGGTCAATTTCAGAGCCTTTAATTGCGCGAGACGCATTTGTAATGTCCGGAGTCGCTTCACCGACGCCTGTACAAAAAAGTTTAAATCCGCCACCGGAACCTGTGCTCTCAACAACCGGTGTTTTAAAAGACGTTGACCGCCCGAATTCCTCTGCAACGGCTGTTGAGAAGGGAAACACTGTCGATGAGCCGACAATGCGAATTTGGTCGCGGGCTTCAGCAGCGCTAATCAAAGACACACTGATCAGTGATGCACCGACGAGAGTCTTATTCAGGTTTTTGAACATTATTTTTTCTCCATAATATGTTTCAAAATATACTTTGAATTTAAAAAGGAATCATCCTTTTTCTGACTTGATGAGAAAATAACGAGGCTTCGTTGCGCTTATGTGACAGAAATATGAAGCTTTTATTACAATGTATACTAACATGTTGTAAACAAAGAAAAAAGGCAGAAACATTGTTCTGCCTTTTGCTCAAAAATACTAAAAAAAGATACTTTACATCTTACCAGTCAACCTGGAAACGTAACCCAAATGCATCAATGGATTCGCCATCAAAAGAACCGCCAGTGATTTCAGACTTTGAATAGTTGGCCATAACGCGTGAATAATTGTTTAAATGCCAATTAACACCGATAATGCATGATTCCTGTTTTCCACCAATTACAGCGGCTGCTGAGTCTGTCAGATCAATGACATCATAACGTGCTGCAATCTGCCATGCGCCAGCGCCACCACTGAAGACAGGGTTTGTGACTTTTACGCGGTCAAAGGTGCCGCTCTTATAGCCACGGCTTTCACCTGTGATGAAATAGCTTACATCAACATAGCCGCCATTAAATTTAGCGTCTGTTCCACCTGTCAGAGCTGTGGTTTTCATCCAACCCCATTCTGCCTGTGCAGAAAAAGGTCCTGAAACGCCCGCAAGTTCAACACCATAAAATGTGTCTGATTTACCAGCCAATGCACCTGTGTCGACATAGCGTCCGGCCAGATGGCTCTGTGCTCTTTGGCGGTATCTTAATGTCAATACATTATCATCATTTTCGCGGTGGAAAGCAGAAGCACCAACATGAATGAAGCTGCCGTCACTGCCGATCTTTGGTGCAAACGTTACCCGACCGGCATAAGTGCGACCCTGAACGGTTCCGCTACCACCATTGGCATTGCCCTGGAAAACACCGGCTTTAACAGTCACATCATTTTCGTCATAGTTTGCTGCTATACCGATCATACGGCTGAATTCGAATGCATCTGTGAAGCTGCCGCGTTCAAGGAATGTGGTAAAGCGGCTTGATGTCTGTTCTTCAAGCGATGTCGGTGTTTTAAACTGGCCGACTTCAACGGATACCGGTTTTAAGTCCCAGACAAGTGTTGCATCGGTAACAGCTGTTTTGTTGCCGGCAAAATCAAGTTCAAGCTTATATTTCACGTCTTTCATAACAACGCCTTCGACGCCCAGACGAGCAGCGCGAAATTCTGTGGCATCGAGAACTTTGCCACTGTTATCAGATGCTGTGGCCCAGTCAGTGAAGAGACGACCACGAATTTTCATTTTAAAATTTCCATCAGCGCTGGAAAATTCAGGGGCACCTTTCCAGCTGACGTTCACATCCTCAGCTTTTGCGAGTGAGGTGGTTGCAAGTAATGCGGCGGTACTGACAGCTGCAATAATTGATTTAGGTGTAGGCATTATATTTCCTTAAAAAATTGAGTTTGGTTCTAATGTTTCGTGTTTGAAATACTTCGATTCTGACTTTGATGAAACATTTACAAAAGTTTCGTTACATATAGATGACATATTCATTACAAATTTATGACAGCCTGTGGATAAAACAAAAAAAGTAAAAAAGAACTTAACAGTTCTTAATTTCACTGAATTTTACATGTATAAATTATATGACCTTGAATTATATAAATTAGGGGTACAAAATAACGACTGTTATAATATAACCTTATAAAACAGGATGCCAAAATGTCAACATATAAACCAGAAGAAAATATTGAACAAAATCCGCGTGTGAAGGCAGTGTTTGATGATATAAGAAAAACGCGTAACTCAGATTTTATCAATAATATGTGGTATTATATCGCCTTTGATGAAGATTTGCTTGAGACAACATGGGCAGATGTAAAAAGGGTGATGGCGGAACCAACCGTACTTGACCCATTGACCAAGGAAATGATTTACCTCGCCGTATCAATTGCCAATTCATGTGCTTACTGCGTCCATTCCCATACGGCAGCAGCCCGGGCGAAGGGAATGACGGATGCACAGCATGGGGAAATCCTTAAAATCGTTTCACTTGCGGCAAAAACCAATCATATCGCCAACGGTTTACAAATCCCGGTAGATGATGTGTTTGATAAAGATAAAAGTTAAATCAGCGGAAATTAATATAATCTCAGTGAATTTCCAGTCCTTTTAAACCCAATCTTAAAACGGCTTCCTCAATGGCTAATAGAGGAATGGTCGCTTTTGCTTTGGTCGGGTCGTCGCCAAGACCGGTAACAAAAACAATAATGCCGTCTTTGGTTTCCGGGTCAAACCAGAACTGACCCTGAAGCCCATATGCCGAGCCGAGGTGGCCATAAAATTTTCTACTTTTTTCTGTTAGCCCCCAATCCTTCAAATCAATGATATGGGTGGAGAGGCCATATGTGGTCATCATGCCCGTGGCCCGATCATCGTCAATGGCTGCTTCGCCACCCGTGTGGCCGTTTTTAAGGGTTTCATCATAGTGCCAAACCGGGGTCATCATTTTATCAAGGGCTGATTTGGGGATGATCTGATTTCCGTTATGTTTACCGTCATTTAAAATCATTTGCATAATGACGGCAAGATCGCTTGCTGAAACCCGCAATCCACCCTGAGGCGAAAAGAGGGTCGGATTATTGCCGATCTGGTAGGTTTCAAGTTCCCTGAAATCCGGTGTTTCACCACGGGCAACCAGGGGACCATCATAATAACATCTGATCGGATCACCATCGACTTGTTCAATCCATGGACCGCTTGGGTTCCACGCTGTTTCGTCATTGCCTCGCCGATAAAGAGTAGCCAGCCTGCTAAAACCGTTTTCATAAAGTGTGCAGACATTAAAACTTGCATCAAGCCCAAGCGGATCCAGCAGCCGTTCCTTGACAAACAGGTCCATGCGCATTCCGGAAACATTTTCCGCTATGCCTGAAATAATGCCGAAATTTAAATTGGAATATGTAAAAAAGTCACCGGGTCCCTGATTTTCACCACTGGCAAAATGGGCGCCGCTTTCATAATGTTCTGCGCTTTTTTCAGAAGTGCCGGGAATAAAGAAATCCTTAAAATTCTGATCAATTCCCATATAATAATAGCTGCCATCGCGTATGGAGGAAATGTGGGCCAAAACCTGTCTTGCCGTTATGGATCTATCAGGAAAATTGGGGTTTCTGAGTTTAAAGCCAAGATAATCTGAAATATCAGCATCCAAATCAACTTTCCCTTCCTCCACCAGCGTCATAAAAGCAAGGGTCAGCATGAATTTTGAAATCGACGCAATGCGGACTTTATGATTGACGGTAAGAGGAACATTAGCACCGTCAATATATCTGGCCATGCCTTCGGCATCCTCGAACACGATTTTACCATTTTTTATCAGGATCATTTCCAGTCCGGCAATTTCCGTCGGGGCCTTGTTTTTATCATTGGTCAGCGCCTGCAGTTCCTGTTTCAGATCAAAGCTGTCCTGTGAAATCGGATCAGCTGATTTTTCACCACTGCAGCCGGCAGTTAGTAAGAGTAGACCACATAATGCAAATAGTTTAGCCTGTTTCATTCTTTTGCTATCCCCTTATTTTCTATTGCCCTGACCATAGCGCGAACATGGTCACAATAAAATGGGGGAATATTCATTTTTTTGCAAATAGTTAGAAGTTTTTTTGCATAGTTGGCATTTTTGGGTGGTGAAAGCGGATATCCTTCCGGAAGAATATAGGTAACAGCATTAAGTTTGTCGCCATTTTCTGTGTGGTACTCAATCTGACGGGGTTTGTAATCAGCAACGGACGGTGGGGTATAGAGACTTTTAAGCTCCTGCTCGTTTAAACTCATGACCGTTCCCCAAACCTCACTACCGGACTTGGGCAGCATGGTAGCCCGTTCACCAAGTCTTAGTTCATAATGATCAAGTCGGGCGATGACGGGTTTATCCGGATTGAGGCCCTGTTCCCGTAATAAATCAGGGTCCATAAACAGACCATAATAAAAAACCTTTACCCGTGTCATCGCTTTTCCATTTAATTCTATGAACTGAAGAACTGAAATTATGTCAGATGATAAAAGAAATAGGAATGAATTTAAAGCGCGGGAAGTGTTTCTGGTGTAACTGACGGTTCAATTGTCGCTTCAAGATGATCGCCATCAGGAATTTCAACGGTAAATGTTGTGCCCGCACCATAAGTACTGGCAACCGAAATTGTGCCACCCATAAATTCAACAAACGTTTTAACAAGCGCCAGTCCAAGGCCTGTTCCCTGATGCTCTCTGGTATGGCTGTCATCAACCTGTGAAAACCGTTCAAACACGCTGTCAAGGGCGGTTTCCTTAATGCCGATGCCTGTATCAATCACTTCTATAATCGCCCAAAGTCTGTCACTCCTCATTTCCTGCCTGACGACAATCGTAATTGTGCCTCCTTTGGTGAATTTGGCAGCGTTATTAATCAGGTTCATCAGGATTTGTTTGGTGATTTTCGGATCAAGATTCATTACTTTAAGGTCTTTGGAAAAATTCAGCACCAGTAGATTATTCTGCTCCTTGACCAGTGTTTCCGAAAGCTGGCAGGCGGTTTTGACCAGGGGCGGAATATCAACAGGCCAGATATTCAGTTCCATTTTTCCGGCTTCCACTTTTGAAATATCAAGCACTTCATTGATAAGGGCAAGCAAATGCTGTCCTGATGCATGAATGATGTTGATATCTTCCTGAATTTCCTCAGCTTTCATTTCCTTAAGTCTGTGATTAAGGATCAGTTCGCTGAAACCGATAATCGCATTAAGCGGCGTTCTAAGCTCATGGCTCATATTGGCCAGAAACTGGGTTTTGGCCAGATTTGCCTCATTCGCTTTTTTCAGGGCTTTTTCTAGTTCAACCTGATGGGTAAAATGCTCGCCCATATCGCGAAAGACGGCAACATGGACCCATCCGCTTTCTTCTTCCCAACCAGTAAGGGATAGCTCAAGCGGAGTCGTTTTGCCGTTTTTATTTTTTGCATCAAATATCAGGGTAGGGGGTTCGGATTCATCCGCAGCCGTTTTTTTAAAAAGCTTACGGCTTGATGGGTATTTATTATCAATGGGAATAAGGTTTTCAAGCTGTTTGCCCAGGGCTTCTTTTTCACTGAAGCCAAGAATTTGTTCACAGCTCGGGCTCCAGAACGTTATTGTACCGCAATCGTCATACATACAAATGCCTTCCGACACTGTATTGACAATGTTTTTTAATCTTTCCGCCGCCTGAGTTGCCTGCTGTTGAGCTTTTTCAAGTTCCATTAGGGCAGTATCCATGAAAATCCTGACACTTTCAAATTTGAGCACTGATTTTATGAGTATAACCTTAAACTTCTGTTAATTGGATATCTAAAATTTACTTGCAATTAAATAAATGACCGGTTATTTATTTAATAATGATTTTATGAATTGTCGGACTGAATATGATTGAAGCAATTGAAGCAGAACCAAAATGGCGTCGAAGGCCGGAAAAAAGACCGGATGATATTCTTGATGGTGCCCTGATAGAATTCAGGGATCGTGGCTTCGCCGCTGCCCGGATCGAGGATATTGCCAAACATGCCGGTCTTTCCAAAGGGTCGGTCTATCTTTATTTCTCAAGCAAGGAAGAAATGTTAAAGGCCCTCATCAGCCGCACGATCAAGCCAATTGCCACAGCCCTTAAAAATATTTCGGAACATGTCCCGGATGATCTTTCCGGTGAGTCGGCCTCAGATATCTTGCGAAGAATGCTGATGATTGTCGGTGAAAATCTGACCAATAAAAAAATAAGCACTATTCCACTTCTCATTATTGGCGAAGCGGGCAATTTTCCGGAACATGCCGATTATTACAGAAGTGAAGTGATTGATGTCACTATGGCGGCACTGGGGTCTGTTATCAAAAAAGGCATTGCCAGTGGTGAATTTAGAAATGTTGATGTGAACTATGCAACCAGAACATTGATTAGTGTGATCCTGATGCAGATGGTCTGGAATGGTGTGTTTGTGAGAAAAGGAGAGCCGGGCATTTCGGTTCAGGACCTAATATCCGCTCACCTGGATATTTATTTAAACGGCATACGTCTGCCGCAGGAGGGTTAATTATGCGTAAAATGGTTATATTCTGTCTCGGGCTGATGCTGGCATCCTGTAGTAATGGTGATGATAGCGGCGCATTACAGGGCTATGTGGAAGGACGGCAATTAAACCTTGCGCCACGGGCAGCGGGCATCCTGACCGCTCTTGACGTCAGGGAAGGGGATGAGGTCGACGCCGGTGACTTGTTATTTTCTGTTGATAGTGAACGGGCGCAGGCCCAGCTTGATGAAGCAAAGGCGGCAAGTGCCGCTGCTGAAGCACAGCTGATGAATTTGCGTAAAGGTGGCCGCCCGGAGGAAATCCGAGCCGCAGAGGAAACATTAAAGCAGGCACAGGCGTCCTTTACGCTGGCGGAACAGACATATAACCGGACAAAAAATCTGGTTGACCGCGGGGTTCTTTCGGCTGCCCGTCTTGATCAGGATCAGGCAACCCTTGATGCCAGCCGTGCCCGGGTGACAGAGGCAAAGTCAAGGCTTGATCTTATTCAACTGCCGGCAAGGTCCGATGTGATTGAAGCGGCAGAACGCGATGTGGAGGCGAGAAAAACCGCCATCACCCGCGCCGAGACGGAACTTCGCGACCGTAGTATTTTTGCGCCCGTCTCGGGCCGGATTGAAACGGTCTATCGCCGGGTCGGTGAAATTGCCGGGCCGACGGCACCTGTCCTTGCCCTGCTGCCGCCGGATCAGAAACGTATCCGCTTTTTTGTAAAAGAAGGCGATCTTGGCACTGTAACCCCAGGCCAACAAGTCGGGCTAAACTGTGATGGTTGTGATTCCGGCCTGTCGGGTGAGATTATTTATATTTCGGATAGTGCCGAATTTACGCCGCCTATTATTTTTTCTGAAAAGGAAAGAAAAAAGCTCGTCTATCTGGTTGAAGCAATACCCTCGACGCCCGAAAAATTTCATAACGGGCAACCGGTGGAAGTGACCTTGAAATGACAAATGTTGAAACGGTCATTGATGTCAGAGGGCTGACCAAGGTTTACGGCGATAAAACCGTGGTTGACCATTTTGACCTTAAAGTGCCGCGCGGCGCGGTTTACGGCTTTCTGGGGCCAAACGGGTCGGGTAAAACCACAACAATCCGAATGGTTTGCGGGCTCTTGGTGCCCAATGATGGTTCAGGCACCTGTCTCGGGTTTGATGTTATTGAACAGTCGGACGAGATAAAAAAGCGGGTTGGCTATATGACCCAGAAATTTTCCCTTTGGGAAGATCTGACCATCCGCGAAAATCTTGAATTTGTTGCCCGCATGTATGAAATGGATAAACGGAACGAACGGGTTGATGAAACGCTTAAGGACCTTGGCCTTTATGCGCGGGCCAATCAATTGGCAGGCTCGTTGTCCGGTGGCTGGAAACAGCGGCTTGCCCTTGCCGCCTGTATGATGCATGAACCGGAACTATTGCTGCTCGATGAACCGACCGCCGGGGTTGACCCGAAAGCGCGCCGGGAATTCTGGGACACAATTCATGATGTGGCCGACCGGGGGGTGACCATACTGGTGTCCACCCATTATATGGATGAAGCGATCCAGTGCGATTATATCGCCTATATTGCTTATGGGAAAAAACTGATTGATGCGCCGTCCCATGAACTGGTCGAACGGGTCGGGCTCCATACCTGGCGGGTGGAGGGGAAGGGGCTTTCCGCCCTATCCAAAAAACTGACCGGGGCCAATGGTGTTGAGAATGTCGCCCGTTTTGGCACCGCCCTTCATGTAAGCGGGATGGACGCAAACGCACTAAGGCAGGCGATCAGCCCTTATTTAAATGATGAAAACCTGAATTGGCAGGAAAAAAAGCCCGGCCTTGAGGAAGTGTTCATTCATCTGATGACCAAAACGGAGGATAATTTCAAATGAGATCCTTGTCCTTTGCCCGTGTTAAAGCGGTCCTCCTCAAAGAATTTGTGCAAATGCGGCGCGACCGCATGACCTTTGCCATGATGATCGGTGTGCCGATCATGCAGCTAATCCTGTTTGGTTTTGCCATCAATTCTGACCCGCGCCATTTGCCGACGGCGCTTATTGACCGGGACCAGTCGGCCATGTCGCGTTCCATTATCAAGGCGGCGGAAAATTCAACATTCATGAATATTACCGATCATCCCAAAACGGATGAGGACGCCGAAAACCTGATCCGAGAGGGCAAGGTCAATTTTATCCTGATGATCCCTGAAAATTTCGCCCGCGATCTGGTGCGTGGGGAAAGACCGCAAATTTTGCTGGTGGCCGATGCGACCGACCCGTCGGCCTCCTCCGGTGCCGTTAATTCCATGAGGGAAATTGTCAGCCTCGGTTTAAAACGGGACCTGCAAGGGGGGCTTTCCGATCTTGCCGATAAGCCTCCGGCGGTCGATGTGGTGCTGCATAAACGCTATAACCCGGCGGGGATCACCCAATATAACATTATTCCCGGGCTGCTCGGCATTATCATCGCCATGACCATGACCATGATCACGGCGGTGGCCATCACCCGCGAAAAAGAGCGTGGCACCATGGAAAACCTGCTGGCGATGCCGATCAAGCCGATGGAAATGATGGTCGGCAAGGTCGCGCCTTATGTGATTATCGGTTATATCCAGACACTTATTGTGCTGCTCGCTTCCGAATTTATTTTTGATATTCCCATGAGCGGCAATTTCAGCACGCTTTTTATGGCCGTGACCCTTTATATCATTGTTAATCTGATGATCGGGTTTTTCTTTTCCTCCGTTGCAGAAACCCAGATGCAGGCGCTGCAGATGACCTTTTTTATGCTGCTGCCGCAAATACTCCTGTCCGGTTTTCTGTTTCCGTTTCTTGGCATGCCGCGCTGGGCGCAGATGATCGGTCAGTGCCTGCCCGCGACCCACTTCATGCGGCTGATGCGCGGCATTATGCTGAAAGGGGCGGGAAGTGCCGACCTTTTTGCCTCCTTCTGGCCGCTTCTGGTCATTATGGTTGTGGTCGGCGTCTTCGCCATGCTGCGCTATAAACAGACACTGGATTAAGGCAGGAAAGCCTGTTAAATTATTCGAAAAATTAAATAAAAGGGTATCACAATGATTGATCTTTATACGGCCAGAACGCCGAACGGCTATAAAATCTCCGTCATGCTGGAAGAACTCGGGGTGCCCTATACGGTCCACCACCTGAAGCTGATGGAAAATGAACAGAAACAGGACTGGTTTTTAAAAATCAACCCCAACGGCCGCATACCGGCGATAGTTGACCGGGAAAATGACGATTTCGCCGTGTTTGAAAGCGGCGCCATCATGATTTACCTGGCTGATAAATATGGTCTGCTGTTACCAAACGAAACCAAGGCACGCAGCCGGGTTATCCAGTGGCTGATGTTTCAGATGGGCGGCATCGGCCCGATGATGGGGCAGGCCAATGTGTTTTACCGCTATTTCCCGGAAAAATATCAGCCGGCCATTGACCGTTACCAAAACGAAAGCCGGCGGCTGTTTGAAGTGATTGATACCCACTTAGAGGGGCGGAAATGGCTGTGCGATGATTATTCGATCGCTGATATCGCCAACTGGTGCTGGATCAGAAGTTATGAATGGGGCGGCATGTCGGTTGACGGACTTGATAATCTTAAGCGCTGGATGGATCAGATGAATGCGCGGCCCGCTTGCCAGCGCGGCGTCAACATCCCACCGGAGGAGGAAAAACCGCTTGATGACGACGAACGCGCCAAACAAATATTTAAAATGGTGCAGAAATAAAGAGGTAGGGGAAGAAATAGTTTTATTTTGAGACTATTGATTAATTGGTCCGTTTATTAATTATTATCTTCACTAAAATCAAAAAAACCGTATTCTTCTGCTAAAGTCCGCGACATCCCTGTCGCGTATACATCAATTTGTCTATCTTTGAACAATCCTTTACAGCCTATAGAAAGTGCCGAACTTGGCGAAAATAGACTGAAAAAAGGCATCGGTGACTTAGCGTAAATAACATTAAAACTACGAACGATTGCGTTCGAATTTGGGTTTACTAACTGCCGGCTATTCTTTTCGATAGAATATCCAAACCCTGAATCTTCAACAGATTTAATATTTCCACCGCGAAAAAAGCCACCACCCCTAATTTGGTATATGGCACTAAACTCATCTATATATTCAACGCCTATGCATTCATCTGTAACTGGCTTTAATGGGTAACCATTTTCGCTATACTTCAATCTAAGAGCCTCAATGTGACTATCAAGATTCCGATGTAAATAGGATAGCTCGATACATTCCTCAGACCCGCTGGGGAAATATCTAAATCGGTATTTATCTGGTGGAAATCCCTGATTCCATTCTGAATTACCTTTTCGCCCACCTTCTACTCGCTCCCACTCGGTAAATTCTACGTTGGGCAAAACAAGATACTCGTAAGGATCTTCCCAATTTATTATTGATGTTAATTTAACAGGACTATTTGGTTGATATCCACCTTGATTATCACATACAAAAGGCAATGTCATTTTCTGGTAATAATGAAGTAAAATATCGGGTGCTATCGGCAATGATGCAAGCGCCAATATTATAAATTTTCTTAGGACAGGCCTCTCAAGCGGATCGTTAATCCAACCACGGATCGCAGCATTTTTATAAAAAAAATTGACAATAAACAGGCTAACTAAAAACCACCCTATCATTATCCCCATGCCGACAAGCATCATCATGGTAATTCGACCTTTCCTTGAAATTTTGAAATGATCAAAGGAATAATCAAAGAAGACTGCGTAAATTGATTTGTCATAATTCCCCCAATTTGATTTTCCGGATGTTTACCACTTAAACTATAGATGGTTTTTTATTTTTTGTCCAAGGTGGTGTTGCCGCTAAATTTCCTCATTAAATTATTTGGATTGCATTTTAAAGCCTGTTAAGTTTGACCGGATCATAAAAATTCGGGAGGAAGTCATGAAATCCATATTAGCGGCCTTATTGGTCCTTATTAGTTCGACAGCGGCCTATGCCCAGTATGTGAAGCCATCGGAAGCCGAGCTTCAAAAAATGGATGAGCGGATCAGGGGTTATATGGCGGATAATAATGTGCCGGGCGCCCTGGTGGCGGTGGCCAAAGACGGCAAGCTTGAATTCGTTCGCACCTACGGCAAATCCAATGTCGAACTGGATGTGGATGTGGCGGAAGATCATGTGTTTGAGATCGGTTCCATCAGCAAGGAATTTGTGTCCGCCGCCGCCATGATGCAGGTGGAGGAAGGCAAATTAAGCCTTGATGATCCGATATCAAAATATCTGGCCGACCTGCCGACAGACTGGCTCGGGGTCACGGTTAAGCAGTTGCTCAACCACACATCCGGCATTCCCGATTATGAGGAAATTTATACATATGATGTTTACCGCCTTCGGCTGACCCCGCAGGACGTGATTAAAATTGCCAATGGCCGGCCGATGGATTTTGCCCCCGGGACGGGCTGGTATTATTCCAACACCGGATATTATCTGGCCAGTATGGTTGTCGAGCAGGTTGATCATATGCCGCTAGGCGAAGTCTTAAAAAAACGTATTTTTGAGCCGCTTGGCATGACACAGACACGCTTTGCCGACCCGGAAGCAATTATCAAAGGCCGCGCTGAAGGATACTGGGTCAATAAACGGGGGGAGCTGATCAATAGAAACGCGACCGAGACCACATCAACCCTTGGGGCAGGGGGGCTGCTTTCCTCCGCCGCGGATATGGCGAAATGGGATGCGGCGCTACATGGCACCAGGCTCCTTTCTGAAGCTTCCAAAAAAATAATGTGGACTTCCGGTGTGCTGCCGGACGGCACCGAAACCGGTTATGCGCTGGGCTGGCGCGTTGGAAAAGACCGCGGGCTTAACACCACCAGCCACAGCGGTCAGGTCGCGGGCTTTGTTGCCTATTTCGAACGGTTTGTTGATATGGACCGCGCGGTGATTGTGTTCATGAACCGCTACCGGGTCAGCAGCGGCGCGGTCAAAGATATTGTGCTCGACACCATACTGCCGGACACAAAAAAATAAACTTATTCTTTTAATTTTATATGCTTAGCGGGGGAAGTTAATCTTCCCTCGTATAGACAACCTTTTTATATTCCTGCCAGCCAAGCCAGATCAGAGTGGCGCCAATCGGCACCACAACCCCGGCGGCAATGGCAAGGGAATATCTTGTCATGGCGACATCTTCATTAAATATATAAGTGGTGAAAAAGCCGGGAATGACCGGGCCCAGGCTGGTTGAGATCACACCGACAAAAACGAAATAGAGGGCGGTGAACTGTCCGCGCATCTGGTTCGGGGCCGACATGCGGATCATGGCAATGCCAGTGATCAGCGGAATACCGACAAACAGTTTGGCAAAAATCATGATAACAACCGCCAGCATCCCTGATGGCATCAGTGGCATGGTGACTGCAGGTATGCCGATACCAAGCGCGGAGATAAAGGCGATTTTTAGGGCGGCATCCTTTGTGCCTTTTTTGACCATTTCGCTCATGATTATCCCGGCGAGGATCAGCCCGGTTGTGCCGCCGATCAGGGACGGAAAACCGGTGGCAAAAGCCGCTTCCTGTTCGGTCCAGCCCCATGTGCGCATAAAGAGCGACGGATACCACGCGGAATGATAACCGATCGTGGCAATGATGGAGCCACCGAGGAAGAAATTGAGGAACAGTTTTTTATGGTCAAGCAGATAGTAAAAGGCACTCACCATAGATACTTTTTCCACTTTTCCTGTCGCGTCCAGGGCGAGTTCGCGCCTTTTGGGTTCAACAATCTGGTAAACAATAAGCGCCAGAATCAGACCGGGCAGCCCGACAATAACAAAGGTAAGCTGCCAGTATTCAAGGGTGCCGACAATCGGCCATGTGACGGTCACGCCCTTGATATGGGAAAGCAGGATACCGCCGCCGATCATGGCAAGGGCGGAACCCATGAATACACCAAGTGAATAGACACTGGTGGCAAGCGGCAGTTTATCTTTTGGAAAGAGGTCCCCAAGCAGCGAAGAGGCGCTCGGGGTCAGGGTGGCTTCGCCAACGCCAACGCCGATCCGGTTGATAAAAAGCTGAACGAAGCTTCCGGCAAGGCCGCAAAAGGCGGTCATGAAGCTCCAGAGGGTAATACCAAAAGTGATCAGGTTTTTTCGGTTATAGCGATCCGCCGCCCAGCCAAGCGGAATTCCCATCACCGTATAAAAAATGCCAAACGCCGGCCCCATCAGCAGGCCGACTTCAAAATCCGTAACCTGAAACTTTGCTTTGATCGGATCAACCAGCAGCGAGATAATTTCCCTATCCAGCATCGAAAATGTATAGCATAGCATTAACATCGCCGTTATGATCCAGGCATAGGTAATGCTGTGGTCCAGCTTTTCTTCAACGCTTGCTAGTGGTTTTAATTCACTCACCTAATTTTCTCCCTCTTATCAATCGTCTTTATAGACATGCTTTTTATATTCGCCCCAGCTGATCCAGAGAAGTATGGTGCTGAACGGAATGGTAAGGGCCGCCGAAATGGATAGTGAATAATTGAGCATCTCCGTATTTTCATTGAAAATAAATGTGGTGATATAGCCCGGCATCACCGGCCCAAGCGTTGCCCCGATCAGCCCGACAAAAACAAAATACATGGCGGTGAACTGTCCGCGCATCTGGTTGGGCACGGCCATTCTAATCGCGGTGGTGCCGGCAATCAGCGGCATGGCGACGAAGAATTTAACGATGGAAATGCCGATAATTTTAAACATGACTGATGGAATAATCGGCATCAGTACTGCGGGAATGCCGATACCGACAGCGCTGAAGAAAGCGAGCTTTACGGCAACGTCCTTCCGGCCCATTTTGCTTTGAACGCTCATATATTGTCCGCCCAGCAGCAGCCCGGCAATACCGCCAAGCACGGTCGGGTAACCGGCGACTTTCCCGGCCTGGGCCCTGTCCCAGTCAAAGGCGCGCATTAAATGTTCGGGGTACCAGAGCGACTGATACTGTAAAATGGCGACCATGGAACCGCCGATAAAAAGACAAAGAAACAGTTTTTTATGACGCCACATATAATCAAAGGCGACAGCAAAGGAGGCTTTTTGCTCAGCGCCGCTTAAGTCCGTTGCCATTTCCTTTCTTTTGGGTTCCCTGACCATAAAAATAATGATGGCCAGTAAAACGCCGGGCATTCCGGCAATCAGAAAGCCGATCTGCCAGAATTCCAGTGTCCCGAATAAAGGAATAGTCCATGTCACCCCGTCCAGTGCGGTGAGTACAGCGCCACCACCGATCAGGGCCATACCGCCACCGATAAAAAGGCCCATGGAATAAATGCTCATGGCGAAGGGCAGTTTATTTTTTGGGAAATAATCGGAAAGCAGTGAAACCGCACTCGGCGTTAGCACGGCTTCGCCAACCCCGATTCCGATCCGGGCCAGGAATATCTGCAAGAAATTTGCCGAAAGGCCGCAAAAACCTGTCATAACGCTCCAGAGGGTCATACCGGCAGCTATAAGGCGGGTCCGGTTATAACGGTCTGCCGCCCAGCCAAGGGGGACGCCCATAACAGTATAAAAAATTGCAAAAGCGGGGCCCATCAGCAGACTTACCTGAAAATCGGTAAGGCCAAATTTTACCTTGATCGGATTAATGAGAAGGGAGAGAATTTCCCGGTCAAGAAAGGAAAGTGTATATCCCAGCATAAGCAGAATGGCGACAAACCAGGCATAGGTGAGCGACTTCTGTTCTTTTTCCTGCACATTTTCTAAACTCAAATTTTCCTCCCCTGAGTAATCAAATTATGCTTATTATTATTCTGTTATATTAAGAGCAGTTTAGAGTTTTATCCAGCTAATTCAAGATGGCCTGTTACTTGTTTTTTCTGCCCTTTTTCGTGCCTCATCCGGTGTTTCCAGTTTGTCTTTCAACGCCCATCCGCGTTTACGGTCAAAGGGCCATGCCCCTTTTTCATCAAACTTTGGTAAACTATCCACCGTATAATAGGATATCCGGTGGTTTTTAGGTCGCTTTTTATCCGGATGAATACCCTTTTCATTGGTGGCTTTGGGAATGACAATTTTGCCATTATCATTATCAAGATCAAACCACCAGCGGTGGGTTTTATTCTGATTGCCGTTGCCGACAAAATCATCAAGCCGAGCCAGAAATTTGCGCATGAACGGGATTTTTATCGCTATCCAGGTGGCGATGCGATAAGCCAGTATCCCTTCATTGTTCCAAGGGCAGGTTTTCATACATCTGCCGCAGCCGGCACCTTTCGGGTTAGAAACCCGGTAACTGGTGCAGTTTGGCACATCCGGTTTCCAAGTTTCATAGCCGTTATACATTATTTTATCACCGTAAGGGATTGCCCCGACAGGGCATTCACGGGCGCATTTCTGGCATTTGCTGCAAAAATCCTGTAAGCCGAAATCAATGGGTTTATCGGTTTTAAGGGGAATATTGGTGGTCACCACCACCGATTTAAACCGTGGTCCGATAAAAGGGTTAATCACCACTTCACCAATGCGGCTTAGCTCCCCCAGACCGGCAAGCAGAATGAGCGGTAGATGCAGAACTTCACTATCCATAGCCGTGTGATTACGCGCCTCATAGCCCAGGTTCCTGATATAAGCGGCCATGATATTGCCGATTTCCGCGCCGCGCAGATAGGCGCGGTAGCTTTGTGATCCGCTGATCCAGTCATCGCCGGTTGAGGCATCATTGGTATAAAATCCCTGATCAATCAGAATAACGATGGCGTATTTATGGCGGGCCTTAATTTCTTTTCCGTCCCGATCATGGGAATACCAGCAATAGTCTTTTGCTTCGCAGATACCGACCACATCGGCATCCAGGAAATAGGCAAGCGATTTCATATTATTGGCAATCAGTTCCGGATCATCCGGGATGGGCGCTTTTTTGGCGGCAACGTCCCCGTCCTGAAGCGGGATAAAGCTTCTGATATTATCACCGAAGGCGCCGTTTAAGGGAACCTTTGCCCCTTTAGTCGTTGACGACCCGGTTCGGATGCGGGCCTGTTTTTGCTGTTCACCGAAGTCACCGTGATCGGCCCGGATAAAGCCGTCCGCCCGGCGGGGAACACGTTTAACTTCGTTTTCTATGATAAGGGTGGTGGGACTATCTACGCGCCTTATTTTTTCCATCGGATATGTGCCGAGGTACGGGGGTCGGTTGCGGCGCGAGAATATATTCATTCAGCATCCTCAAAAACCAGAACCGCCATCCCGGTCAGCATGCCACGGTATAAATTGCGGTGAATGCGTTTTACCTTTTTGTTCATGGCGCCGCGCATGGCAAACCACATCACGGTTTCGGCGCTTTCCGAGCCGCCACGGTCCATAAATTCCTTCACGTCCCAGTCAAGCATGCTTTCCGGTTCAACTTCAAATTTATCCATGAATTCATTATCCCAGTCGAGCTCGATCCGACCGAAATTGGTACCCTGAAGTTCATGGGAAAGGCCGCCTGTGCCAACCACAGCAACATTGATATCTTCCGGGTAGGCCTCAATCGCCTTGCGGATTGATTTTCCAAGTTTCCAGCAGCGTTTGACACTGGGGATAGGGTGCTGGATAACATTGACGCAGAAAGGTACAAATTTTACCGGCCATGGCTGGTCCAGCATATAAGGGGTCGGTCCCATGATGCCATGATCCAGTTTCATTTCCTGACAGACAGCCAGATCAAATTCATCACGGATCAGATAATCGGCCATATAACGGGAAAAGGGCACGTCGCCATATGGAATGGCAAGGTCACGTGGGCCACTTCCTTCATCGGCATGTTCATATTGTTCAGCGATGCCGATGGCAAAAGTGGGATAGCAGTCAAAGAAAAAATTGCTGATATGATCATTAAAAACAAAGAACAGGACATCTACTTTTTTATCCTTTATCCACTGTCTTACCGGATCATAGCTTTCAAACAGCGGCGTCCAGATCGGGTCTTCACGCAGCTGGTAATCCCAGCCATGCATCAGGGCCCCGTTATGGGATGTGCATATCCCGCCAACAAAATTCGCCATTACTTACTATCCTTATTGTAATTTTTCAGTAGGGGAATATTTCTTTCCATGAAATCTTTTGCCTGTTCGCCGCGCATAAAGGCCCCCCAATCCATAAAGCTTAAATCAAAGCATTGAGCCATTTTTCCAATCAGGTAGGGACTTACCCCATAATGAATCATTTTAAGCCAGTCACGGCTTCGAACCAGCTCCTTTTCAAACTCACTCAGGCCAAAATCAGCCATATATTTTTCAAAGTCTTTCTTAAATTTTTTACGGTTTTCTTCCTGCTTAAGGCTGTAGCATATGGCATTCATGCGGTAGCCGTTCTGGGAATGCTCCATCGTGAAGGTCACCGGACCGGGCGGTGTTTTGATATCCTCAACTTTTTTCCATTTTTCGCTCATCAAAGGCTCTTTTCATATTCATCTAGAAATGACCATATCCGGCTTTTTCCCGGTTCCTTATCCGCATTATTATACATATTTGCCGCTGCGCGAACAGGGTCGCCGGAATAATAGCGTTCGTAAAGCTGCTGACGTCCGGCAAAGCTTGAAATGGACGCATCATAAGCAAGGCGGAACAGTTTTGTGCGTGAGCGGCTGTCACCATTTGCAGACTGGAAGTATTTTTCAACGAAATCTTTGGTATCACTGTCAAATTCGGCATAAGACGGCACCGCAACAAGACCACCGGCACCAAGGATACGGATAATTTCACACATGCGCTGATACATATCCGGGTATCGTAGCCGCAGGGCGGCATAAGGTGCAGCATTGGGCGACATAACCCCATTGACCAGTTTGGCCTCCGCATGGGCGGCGGTAATGACGCAGCGGACCAGTTCAACAGTGGTCATCAGTTCAGCCAGCATATTCTGCACATTGATAAAGCCGTCTGTTTTTGTGCTGTCGGCGATGGTAAAGGCAAGGTCACGGTAAAATTCGGCCTTGGCCAGGCTCCTGACTGTTGACTGGTCAAGAATATGGGCACCGATATTGGTCCGCTTGTAAAATTCATTACACATGGTCACGTCGCCATGGGTAAAAACCCGTTCCCAGGGAACCAATACATTATCAAAAATAATCATGGCATCGGTTTCATCAAAACGACCGGAAAGGGGGTAATCCATCGGGTGGCCTTCATTCTGATGAACGACGGACGGGCGGGAAATATGGATGATCCCCGGGGCATCCGTCTGAATGCCGAAGGCAAAAGCATAGGGGGCCGCTTCCTGATTATTCTGGATTATGCCGGATGGGACAACCAGGATTTCATCGGCATAGGCGGACAGGGTGGAAACCATTCTGGCCCCCTGAATGACAATACCTTTATCATTGGTTTCAACGATTTTTGCGGCCAGATCTTTATCCTGCTGTTCGACCGGTTTTGATCTGTCCACCTGTGGGTTTACCAGAGTATGGGTCATCGAAAGGTCATTATCGCGGATATATTTATAATAGTTTCTGACATTATCGGCAAAGTCGCCAAACTGGTCAGCGGCCGCATTCATGGCCATCAGGTAGACATTCATATAATCAGGACTGCGGCCGAAGGTGCCGCAGCTGGCATCGGACCAGATTTTGAACATTTCCTTGCGCTGGGCCAGATCCTCTTTCGTTTTGATCATTTTATGGGAGAGGCCATAGCGTTCGCCATTTTCCTCATAAGTCATTTTATCAATCAGGTCTTCACGGTGCTGAAGATCAAAAATCATTGCCATGGTTTTGGCCCCGCCGGCAAAGCGGGGATCGGTCACCACATTGGTAATTTTTTCACCATCAATTCTTATATCTTTTGGTTTTGATATCGCGTCCAAATACTCTTTTCCGGTCCGAATGGCCATTTTTTGCTCCAGCTAATATTTTAATAATGTCTCATTATACGATACGTTGTTCCGAAAATAAAGATTAAAATGGATCGGCAATGCCATCGTAGGCACTTGAGTTAAATATTTTTGATATGGTTGCAGCGCAGCTTTGCACGTGGGCTATCTGTTGCGGGTTAGGCGGATCGGCAATATATTGTACCGATCCGATGATGCCAACTGTGCCAATGAGTTTTTCATCAGAATCAAAAATAGGGGCGGCAATGGTGCTAAATCCAAGCATCACTTCCTCAATGGATGTTTCATAAAGACGGGTTTTGATCTGATTTAGGCGTTTACGGATTTCGGTGATATCAGTGATGCTTTTTTTATTATAGGCTTTTAGTGGTCCACCAAGCAGCTGTTCCCTGTGATCATCTGTGGCGTAGGCAAGAACAATACGTCCCTGCGCCGAAGCCGTGGTTGGTGGCGTGGCACCGGGAACCGCAGAAATCCTCAATGATGTATCACTGCTGTTATCCATGCTGGCAATGACCATGGCTTCTCCGCCGGATGGAACAGCAAGCACCGCAGACTGGTTGGTCAAATCACGAAGACGGGCCATATGTGGCTCGGCAATGGATTTAAGGTCAAACTGTTCAAACGCCGCCTGGCCAAGGCGGAAAAGTTTCCAGCCCAGCCTGTATTTTTCCGACGTTTTTTCCTGCTCAACCACCCCCAGACTGCGCAGAGTGCTTAAGTGACGATGTATTTTGGCTTTGCTTTCGCCCAGCTGCCGGGCAATTTCCGTTATTCTCATTGGTTCACCGGCATTGGCCATGGTGTCCAGAAGTTTAAAAGTCACGGCAAGAGAGCGCACCATCGAGCCGTTATCAGCAATATCTTTTTGTTTGTTCACGCATTATTCTCCCATAGACTTGTAATTATACACATAATGTTATAAATCTCAAATACTGAAACCAAGTATTAAATAATGGAACACGAATAAGAGGTGTATGTGATGAAGATGACAGGTGGGCAGGCCATTGTCGATAGTTTAATTGCCAACGGAGTTGATCAGGTGTTCGGGGTGCCTGGCGCTCATCTTGATTACAGTTTCAGTGCCATGTATGACCGGCGTAATGAAATTAACGTCATCCATGCCCGCCATGAACAGGGGGCAGCTTATATGGCCTATGGTTATGCCCAGTCAACGGGTAAGGTTGGTGCCTTTTTCGTGGTGCCGGGTCCGGGACTTTTAAATGCCGGCGCAGCAATTGCCACGGGGTATGCCTGTAATACGCCGATGCTGTGTATATGCGGTCAGATACCATCAAAAAAAATTAACGGAAAAACCGGTCAGCTTCATGAAATCCGTGACCAGCTTGAAATTGCTGAAAAAATAACAAAAATGGCCCACAGGATTGACCGACCATCCGATACGCCTGAGGCGATGGCCCGTGCATTTGATGCGCTTTCAAATGGCCGGGTCCGCCCCGTCGAAATCGAAATGGCAATGGATATCATGCCGATGGTCGAGGATGTTGAAAAGGCTGAGGTCTTTAAAAAAAAGTCCCCCAAAAAACCGGATTTGGCTAAAATTAAAAAAGCGGCAGAAATGCTAAAAAATGCGCATCGTCCGGTAATCTTTGCCGGAGGTGGTACCATTGATGCTTCGCCGGAAGTTCGTGCACTTAGTAAAGCTCTCGGGGTGCCGGTGGTGGTGTCGGTCAATTCGCTGGGTGTGATGGACGCGCGAGATGATTATGCCATGGTACCGGTTGCAGGACATTATTTATGGAAAGATGCAGATGTGGTTCTGGGTGTTGGAAGCCGCATGACACCGCAGATCGATGATTGGGGACTTGATGACAATCTGAAAATTATTCGTATGGATATTGATGAAGAGGAAATGAACCGCCTCAGTACTCCTGACCTAGCTATTCACTGTGATGCGGCAGAGGGGTTAAAGGCACTGAACAAGGAAATTGGAAGCTGCCCGCCCAAATGGTCGGTTGCTGAAATGTCCGCGGTTAAGGCCGAGGTGGCAAAGGAAGTCAATATCATGGCCCCGCAGGTCGCCTATATGAAAGTGATACGGGACGAGCTGCCGGAAGACGGGCATTTTGTCACGGATCTGACCCAGGTGGGCTATGCATCGCGGGATGGTTTCCCGGTTTATCATCCACGCACTTATTTATACCCGAGTTATCAGGGAACTCTGGGCCACTCATATGCCACCGGGCTTGGCGTTCAGGTGGCAAACCCGGACAAAAAAGTCGTGACCGTCGCCGGAGACGGCGGCTTTATGTTCAATGTTCAGGAAATGGCCACGGCCGTTCAGTTTAATATTCCGATGGTTTGTGTTGTTTTTAATGATAACTGCTTTGGCAATGTCAAACGCATACAACAAACAACTCATAAAGGAAGGGTGATTGCTTCCGATCTTATAAATCCGGACTTTGTCAAACTTGGGGAAAGCTTCGGGGTTAAGTCATGCCGCACTGACAGTCCCGAAGGGCTAAGGGCTGCGCTTAAGGAGGGGTTCGCCCATGACGGACCAGTACTTATAGAGGTTCAGGTAAGGCTGGAAGATACGCCGCAACCATGGCATTTATACTTCCGGGAACGTGTCCGCGGAAATTAATACGTTATTTGCGGACAATTTTATCTATTTGTAACCGTGGTTTAATAAATATTTGCAACTATCCTTTTGGAGATAAAAGGAAAAGAGTGAGTGCAAATATGTATTATGAACCAAAAGCCCCATTAAAACTTAGTGAAGTTGGTTACGATCCGAACATCGTACTGCAATTAATCGGTAAAGGAATGTATCTTGAAAATATGGAAACTGGTGTCCAGCTTTCCAATGAAATCAAGCTTCCGACCAATGTGGTTGATCATGCGCTGCAGGTGATGACAAACCGGAAATTAATAGAATCAGTCGGCACCATTACCAGCGCAACAGGGGGGATGGGAACCCTGCGGTATAATCTGACATCAGCGGGCAGAAAATTTGTGCAGGATGCCTTGAACCAGAATCAGTATTTTGGTCCGGCCCCTGTGTCCCTAGAAGCATACAGCAAACAGGTCCGGGACCAGGCGATCGGTGATGAGCGTGTTTCCCCCGAGGATATTGAAGAAGCATTTTCTGATATTGTCGTGCCGGATGAATTTACCCGCCGTCTGGGCCCCGCTGTAAATTCGGGCATGAGCATTCTGATATATGGTCCCGCCGGGAACGGTAAAACGACAGTTGCCGAAAAAGTGGCCCATATTTATGACACTGTTATTTATATTCCTTATGCGATTGAAGTGAACGGCACGATTATCAAAGTGTTTGATGCGTCCGTTCATAACAGCGTTGAAGTGGAAAACCCGCCAGAGGAACGCCGCAAACTCTTCCGTGAAATGGTCGATAAACGTTTTGTACCCTGCAAACGTCCTGTAGTGATCACGGGGGGTGAGCTTAATATGGAAATGCTTGATCTTAAATATAATGAGGTCAGTAAATATTATGAAGCACCGCTCCATATCAAAGCGCTGAACGGAACTTTCATCATTGATGACTTTGGCCGACAGCAGGTCAGCCCCGAACAGCTTCTGAACCGCTGGATCGTGCCGCTGCAAAGCCGGATAGATTTTCTGAAACTTCATTCGGGCAAGTCATTTGAATTGCCATTTGATGAACTGGTGATCTTTTCGACCAATATGGCACCGGATGATCTTATGGATCCGGCATTTTTACGTCGTATTCCTTATAAGCTGGAAACCAAGGATCCGTCCCTTGAAGCATTCCGGGCCATTTATGAAGGGGTGGCAAGAAAATCCGGTCTCGAGCTTACGGAAGATATTTTTCAGTTTACTGTTGACCAGATTGTTAATGTTGCCGGGAAAGCACTAGCCGCTTACCAGCCGAAATTCATTATTGATCAGGTCATTGCCAACTGTAAATATCAGGGACGTGATCTGACCTTTACAAAAGAATATGTCGCTGAGGGCCTTGCCAATCTTTACGTTCAGGACAGTGAATTTAAAGGTCAGGTCGGCATGACACCAAGAAAGCAGGTCGCCTAAATATTATGGCAGTTGGGCATATTGTTCCTGAAAACTAAATAGGGACGATAATGCCCTGACAGATTGCCCTTCATTCTGATATAAAAACCATAAATGTGAACTGTCTAATAGTTGTTCCTTAAGGTCAAATTTGATGAGACCATTTTCATCGGGGATCACAGTTGCCTGACATCCATCTTCTACACAAAAATCAAAAGGCAATCGCGTAATAAATTCCTTATTGCCTTCAATTGAAAACTCGCCGTCTTTCTCAATCGTTCTAAAAAAGCTTATAAATCCACCATTTTCAACACTTGCCGTACCAGGATAAAAGATCACCATACGGTCAATATCTTTTGTCTTTTTATTAATTTCAATGAATACTGAAATGATATCTACTTCATCTCCCTTGTTGTGGTAGATATCCCGCTTAAAAAGACAGGACAACTCATTACAATCCATATCCCATTTTGCCGCCTCGACTGCATCATCAATTATTCCCTGATCTACCTGCGCCCAGGAAATTGATGTGAGTGTCCAAAAGCTCAAAAAAATGATAATAGTATTTTTCATATGTTCCCCCAAATTTGTGTGTCAGTCCAGCTCGAGCCAGGTTGATTTTATATTGGTATATTTGTGAATGGCATGGAGCGATTTGTCAACACCGATGCCGGACTGTTTATATCCGCCGAAAGGCAGGGCAATATCGATTGAGCTATAACTGTTAATGGATACACTTCCTGCCTGAAGGTCGCGGGCCGCTTTATGGGCCACATTGATGTCACGGGTCCAGATGCCGGCCGTGAGGCCATATGGGCTGTCATTGGCGATGCGGATAGCATCATTAATATCCGTAAAACTGATGGCGGCCAGAACCGGTCCGAATATTTCCTCACGGGCAATGGTCATGTCATTTTTAACATTTTTGAAAATGGTCGGGTTCACATAATATCCGGAACCATTTACTTTCACCGTATCTCCGCCCAGTGCGAGGTCGGCCCCTTCCTCAACACCCTTTTTAATATAGTGATTTATTTTGTTAAATTGATTGCGGTCAACGATGGCCCCAAGATTAGTTTTCGGGTCAAGCGGGTCGCCGGGCACGCGGGTTTTACCGATGGCTGCGACGCGCTCAATAAATTCATCTCTGATTTTTTCCTCCACCAGAAGCCGCGAAGCGGCGGCACAGATTTCACCCTGATTAAAGAATATATTATTGGCGGCGCTTAACGCGGCTTTGTCCATATCAGGGCAATCGGCCATAACTATGTTGGGGTTTTTGCCGCCACATTCAAGCCACACGGTTTTCATATTTGAACGACCTGAATATTCCAGAAATTTTTTGCCGATGGCGGTTGAGCCGGTAAAAGTCAGGCAGTCTATATCATGATGAAGACCGATGGCCGCTCCGGCTTCCGCTCCGTGTCCGGTCACCACATTAAACACGCCTTCGGGAAGGCCGGCAGCGATGGCCAGTTCAGCAAGTTTCAAAATTGACTGCGGGGTTTGTTCCGATGGTTTGACAATAACGCTGTTTCCTGCGGCAAGAGCCGGGGCAATTTTCCAGCAAGCCATAAGCAGCGGAAAATTCCATGGTACCACCACACCGACCACGCCCATCGGTTCATGGGTTATTGTGGCACGGACATTATCCGGGGTGGCAATAATTTCATCGGTCAGCTTGTCAATCGCTTCGCCGTACCATTTTAAGGCGGCAGCGGCGAGGTTGATATCCGCCATCCGCGCCTCCATGATCGGCTTGCCGACATTAAGGCATTCCATCAGGGCCAGCAGATTGGCATTCTCAAGCACCAGTCCGGCAAGTTTTTGCAATATGGCGCCGCGGTCGCGTGGGGCCATACGTGACCAGTGCCCGTTATTAAAAGCAGTGCGGGAAGACTTTACGGCAATGTCCACATCATGACTATCGCAGGCAGCAACATGGGCTGTCATTTTTTCCGTTGCCGGATTAATGGTTTCATAGGTTTTGCCGCTTAAGGCATCAACATAGTTTCCACCGATAAAAGCCTTCGTCTGATGCTTAAACTCGGCAGCCATTTTCTGCCATTCTGAATAATCCGGTAAGGTCATATTATTTTTCCATAAAATCTTTCATGGCATTGATAAAGGCGCGATTTTCATCATCGGTGCCGACGGTGATCCGAAGGCTGCTTGAAAGATTATAAGCGCCAAGCGGCCCAACCATAATGCCGCACTCTTTTAAATGCTGGTCTGCCGCTTTCATCTGATCGCGCCCATCTGGGAAATGAAGCATGACAAAATTACACACGCTTGAGGTGACATTAAGCCCCATTGCCCGCAGCTCACGGGTCAGATAATCAATTCCTGCACGGCATTTGTCCCGGGCCTTATCAGCATAATCCTGATCAAGGACGGCGGCCGCACCCGCCGATTGTGCCGGTTTAGAAACGTTAAACCCGCCTTTAAGATGAAGCAGGGTATTGATAATTTCTTCCGTGCTGTATGCCCAGCCAATGCGTAGGCCGCTTAGGCCATAAAGTTTTGAAAGGGTCCTGGTGACAATGACATTTTCATGTTTATCAACCAGCTCAAACCCGGCGTCATAGTCCGCTTCACTGGCGAATTCAGCGTATGCGGCGTCAAGCACCAGTAATATCTGTTCCGGCAGATTTTCTCTTAAGCGGACAATTTCGGTGTAAGGCACATAGGTTCCCGTCGGATTTCCCGGGTTATCAAGAAACACAAGCCTTGTTCTCTCGGTGACTGCGTCCAGAATATAATCAACATTGACGATGAAATCATCATGTTCCACAGGAACTGATTTGGCCCCCTGCATGGCAATGTTAAAGCGGTACACCATAAACCCGTATCTGGGGTGGATGACTTCGTCGCCTTCGCTGATATAGGCGCGGGCGATATAGCTTAAAATCTGTTCCGACCCTGCCGCGCACATAATGCGCGTATTATCAAGATTGTATTTTTCACCGAGCACCAGCCGTAATTCCGCAGAACTGTAATTGGGGTAGCGGTTTAAAAACTTTGCCGTCTCATGATAAGCCTCAAGTGCATTTGGGCTGGGCGGGTAGGGGCTTTCATTCAGGGCCATATTGATCTTAAACTGTGGTGGTTTATTTTCGGCTGGCGGTTGTGGTTGCGCCGGTGAGTCCCTGATAAATTTGTTTGGTTTAATTTTTGTCATATTCAGGCTTGCTCAAAAAAATCACTGCGCGCCGGTGAAAATACATCAAGGTTTAAGACATCCTCATCACCGACAACTTCGGCATGATGCATCACATTTGGCGGCACAACCAAAAGCCCGCCTGGGCCAAGTCGGTGAACATCATCACCGACATGGAAATCTACTTCCCCGGCCATAATATAGACGATCTGTTCATATTCATGTTTATGGGGGCGCGGTTCATGCTGTGGTTCAAGTTTATGCATGGCGATTGTCGCCCCTTTACCGGTAAAGGCTTTCTGATAGACACCATCACGGATTTTTTTCCAGGGCATTTTTGACCAGTCAACTTTTGGTATTTGCATGATTATTCCTTATCTTTATTTGGGCGTAAACTGACGCCAGTAATCTTTTCTGTTTTCCTGTTCAGCATATGTTTTTACACGGTCAGCAGCAAGTCCGATCAGGTTGGCTGCATCCATATTTTTTTCATTGAGATAATCCTGTAACTCCCTTATGGCATCTGTGATGACACCATAGCCGCCGCTGAAAATGGCACTCGTCATCTGTACGCCGCTGGCGCCAGCAAGCATAAAGCGGACGATGTCATGCCCCGATCTCGCACCATTTGTTGCCAGAAGCGGATATTTCTTACCCACTTTTTCCCGTGATTTTACCAGCCAGTGACAGGTCAGCGGTAATGCCCACGGCCCGCCGTAGGCAGCATGTGTGCCGAGCATGGGGGCCTGCGTATGAATATCCGGGATAAAAGCCATATATCGCCCCATCAGGGTGACAGCATCGGCACCAGCCTCCTTGGCAGCCATAGCCATTGCCGGTATTTCCTGGCTTTGTCCGGTCAGTTTGATCCAGAGCGGGATATTGACCGCTTTCCTTAAAGCCAAGGTGATTTCTTTTATATGTGCTGCCTGCCGCTCCAGCAGGATTGCCCCTTTTGCCGCTTCATCACCATGTGGGGCGCCAACATTGACTTCAAGAATGCGAATGTCCGCCTGTTCTATTTTTTTAGCATAATCAATAGTTTGATCAAGACTAGCGGGGATTAGGCTGGCAATTGAATAGGCGTCATATTCTGCGGCCATTTTGTCGGCTTTCACGGCAATTTCAAGCCATTCATCAAACGGTTTTGGGTGAAGACCGGAACGATTGAATAGTGATGCATCACGCGGCGGGTTAAAATCCCAGGGCAGTTTATCAAAATTGCTGTCGAGCAGGGCATAATCGGTTTTTTCCAGCTGGGATTTGGCAGCGTCGGATTCGTTGGTTGATTTTATGACAACGGCCCCGGCCCCGGCCCGGAGCGCGCGTTCTATGCCGTCAAGCTCGATGAAATGCTCACCCGAACCACAGATAAGCGGGTTTTTTAAGCGGGTTTTTCCTGTTTTGACATTAAGCTTTTTCATTAAATTTTCTGGGTCACTCCAATTGACAATTTCTCAATTATTGATACTCTGTTCCAAATATCAAGACAAATGTAATGAAATTTAGCAAAAGATCGTCAAAATGAGCAAAAAATCAACTTTCAGAAACCGGCTGTTGGCGGGTGAAGAGCTGGTCGGGGTATTTGTCAAAACGCCATCCTATGTCATGGTCGAGGTCATGGCCGATAGCGGTCTGGATTTTCTCATGCTGGATCAGGAGCACAGCCCCTTTGATCTTGCGACAATGGATTCCTGTATTCTGGCCGGGCGTGCCGCTGATATGCCGATGTTTGTACGAATACAGAATAATACGGCAACGGGAATGCTTTACCCGCTAGACTGCGGGGCAACCGGGGTGGTTGTTCCCCATGTGGCAACGCCGGAAAAAGCGGCGGAAATTGCCGCGGGTGGAAGATATCGTGGCGGCAAGCGCGGCTTTGCCGGAACACAGCGGGCAGGTGGTTATGGTACGCGGCCGATGAATGACTATCTTGATGAAGCCGATAATGAAACCACTGTTATCGCCCAGATCGAGGATGTAGAGGCGGTTGAAAAAATTGAGGAAATTGTCAAAGTTAAAAATATTGACTGCCTCTTTTTGGGGCGGATGGATTTAACTGTCGGCTATGGGGCAGCGTCTCCGAACGACCCTATTGTGGTGGATGCGGTCAAGCATGTCTGCGCCGTTGCGCGCAAAGCAGGCATTCGACTTGCCGCTTACAGCAGCGTTGAAGAAAGGGATATGCTGCGGGAACTTGGCGTCACCATGTTTACAGTTGGATCTGAACATAAACTGGTTCAGACGGGGCTAAAAAATCTCGTTAAAAATTTCAGGTAATTTCAGGAAAAAAAATGGTTAAAAAAATTCCGGATCGGATTAACTCCACTATCGATCAGTCACCAGCGGCAAAATATGATGATGCCCTTCTCAGTCAATTACTGGAAGGGGCAATTGACCTTCATTGTCACAGCGGGCCGAGCGTTATGCCAAGAAGCATTGATCATATTGATGTGATGCGTGAAGGATCGGCCGCAAAAATGCGGGCTATATTGATTAAGGACCATTATTATTCGGCAACGCCGGTCACCGAACTGCTGATGAACCATTTTCAGGATCTGAATGTCAAAATGTTTTCCGGTGTACCGCTGAACAACTCAACCGGCGGAATAAACCGATATGCTGTTGACCATGGCATTAAACTGGGGGCAAAGCTTGTCTGGATGCCAACTTTTTCATCGCGCAACCATATTGCCCATCATAAATCCGACAAGGATTTTGACAAAAAATTCCCGACCACGAAGGAAAAAATGCTGGCGCCGATTGAGCTTTCCGTGCTGGATGATAATGGGGTTGTGCTGGACGAGGTAAAATTCATTCTTGATATGATTGCCGAAGCGGATATCGTTCTTTCCGGTGGCCATTTACATATTACAGAAATTTTCCCGCTGCTTGAGGAAGCCAAAAAACGCGGTGTAAAAAAACTTCTGGTTAATCACCCATCCTATCTGATTGATGCCACTTACGCAGAAATGGGCGAACTGGTTCGAATGGGGGCTTATCTGGAACATTCGATGTGTATGTTTGTACCGGGTTCAAAATTTCATTTTTATACACCTGAAAATCTTGATGCACTGATCAAGGCAGGAACCATTGAAAAAACCATTCTGGGCTCAGACCTGGGGCAGGTGGGGAACCCCACCCCGGTAGAAGGGTTCAAAAATGTTATCGCCACCTGTCTTGATCTTGGCTATGCCCACGCGGATATCAAAAAAATGATTGGTGGCAATGCGGCTGATCTGCTCGGGATTTCCTGATTTTAAAATTACCTGTTTTTCCTGTTGATCATAATTTTGAAGTGATGCTGTTTTTCAAGTGTTTGACATTTTGATTTCAGCATGATTGATTAAAATATAAAAATGATGGGGAGCGGGCAGTGAAGGGAAAAACGAGTTCAGATTTAGCGCTGGGAATGGACCAGAAAATTGACCGTCGTGATTTTTTAAACGGGGTCAGCATAGGAGCGGTCGCAGCCATGGCCGGGCCGGCAATGATGGCTGCAGCTGCGGAAGAGGCCAGCATTCCCCGTCAGGACCGGGAAGGCTATTATCCCCCGGCATTAACCGGCCTTCGCGGCAGTCATACCGGATCATTCGAAACATCCCACACTATCCGTGATGGCCGATTAATTGAAGGAAAGCAGACGGGGGAGGAGTATGACCTGGTGGTGGTCGGTGGTGGGATCAGCGGTCTTGCTTCCGCTTGGTTTTATCGTCAAAGTGCGGGACCGGATGCAAAAATCCTGATCCTTGATAATCATGATGATTTTGGCGGTCATGCCAAACGTAATGAATTTAAGCTGGACGGCCGTACTATCATTGTGAATGGTGGTACCCTTAATCTGGAACAGCCGACAAATTACAGCACCGTTGCCCGTGGGCTGATCAATGAACTGGGGATAGATTTAAAAGCCTATCACGCAAAAACAGATCCGATGGTCCGCCATTTTCAGCTAACCGGATACGAGTCGTCCACTTTTTTTGACCAAAAGACATTCGGAATTGAAGGTCTTTATAATAAGCCTGATGAAGTCAGCTGGGGTGAGTATGTAGAGAAAATCCCCCTTGGAGAGCAGGCAAAGAGAGATCTTATCCGTCTTTATAACGAAGAGGTGCGTGCAGAGACACTTATAAATTTAAGTGATAGTGAAAAGAAGAAAAAGCTCGCTCTTACCAGCTATAATGATTATCTGACAAAATTTCTGGGACTTGATCCATCGGTTCTACCGTTTTTTCAGGCAAAAACCCATTTTAGATTTTATATGGGGCCGGAGCAGGTCCCGGCTTTATACTTGTGGCAGCAGGGTGGATATCCCGGGTTTGACCATCTTGCGCTCAGGCCAACCGCCATGATAAGCCCGCTTCATCATATTGGCGGGCCGCAGCATGGACGGGAGGATGAACATAAGGAAAGATCAATATATTTTCCTGATGGCAACGCGACCATTACCCGCAGCATAGTCAGGCAACTGGTACCAGATGCCATTCCCGGGCAGACGCTTGATGATCTTTTCACGGCACCGACGGATTATAAGCAGTTAGACCGTCCGGAAAACAATACCCGGATAAGGCTGAATGCGCCGGTGATTAATGTTGCGCATATGGGTGATCCGGCGACTGCAAAGGCGGTAAATGTCACCTATATGCGTGAAGACGGACCAAGCATCGTAAAAGCCAGAAACTGTATTCTCGCCTGTTGGCATATGGTTATTCCCTATATATGTCGGGACTTTTCGGCAGAACAGCGCGGCGCCATGAAATACGGGATTAAAGCGCCACGGGTTTATAGCAATGTGCTGCTGCGGAATGGTCGCGCCTTTGAGAAGCTCAATACCCATAACATTCATTCGCCAGGCGAATTTCATACAACAACCAGCCTTCATCCGCCTTATCAGGTGGGTAGTTATCAAGCGCCGATCAGACCGGATGAACCGGTGGTGGTTAAAATGCACCGTGCGCCCTGTAAACCGGGGGCGGACCGCAGTACCCAGCTTAAAGCCGGACGGACCGAGCTTTTTAATATGTCTTTTGAGACATTTGAGCGGAATATCCGTGATCAGCTCCAGCGTATGCTGGGTCCCGCCGGGTTTGATGCAGCGCGTGATATTGCGGCCATAACGGTCAATCGCTGGCCGCATGGCAATGCCTATTTATATAATAGCCTGACAGAACCCTATCACTGGTGCTTTTATCCGACCGAAGACCGGCCCTGCGTTATTGCCAGTAAAAGGCTGGGCCGGATATCCATTGCCAATTCCGATGCGGCGGCAAATCCCTTCACCGATGTGGCTATTGATGAGGCACACCGCGCTGTCCGTGAGGTTCTCGCAGATGAATTTAAGATTAGCCAAACTTAATGATTGTTCTATCATTTCAATGTGTGATAGCCTGCGAACATACGTAAAAGGGGACTGATATGAGCAAAAACAAAAATACGGGAACAGGTCATTTTTCTGATAAAGAACTGGGAATGGACCGTAAAATTATCCGTCGTGATTTTTTGAGCGGGGCCAGTATCGCCGTAACCGGGGCAATTCTTTGTCCGTCACTGGTTAGGGCAATGCAGGCACTGGATCAGAATAAACCAATGCAGTCTGAACCGGGTTATTATCCGCCAGCAAAAGCGGGGATGCGGGGCAGTCATGACGGGTCGTTTGAAACGGCCCATATGGTACGGGACGGTGAGACATTTTCAGCCAAACAAAACGGCGAGAAATATGATCTTGTTGTGGTCGGGGGCGGAATCAGTGGCCTGTCCGCCGCCTGGTTTTACCGTCAAAGTGCGGGACCGGATGCAAAAATCCTGATCCTTGATAATCATGATGATTTTGGCGGTCACGCCAAACGCAATGAATATATGTATAATGGCCAGAAAATTCTGGTCAATGGCGGCACATTGAATATTGAACAGCCAACCAATTACAGCACGGTGGCCATGAGCTACCTTCGTGAACTGGGGATTGATACCGATGCCTATCACGAAAAAACCAAGGATATGATCAGGCATCACCGGAACATCGGACTTGGCGGTTCTACCTTTTTCGATAAGGAAACATTTGGTGGCGACGGTTTGGTGAAACGCGACCGTGATGCCGAGGAAGGCTGGGACGAATTTTTTGACAAAGCGCCACTGACCGATAAATTAAGGGCCGAATATAAACGCCTTTACAGCGAAAAGATTGTGGCAAAATCCTTTCAGGGACTTACTGACAAGGAGAAGAAACGAAAACTCGCCGGCATGTCATATGCCCAGTATGTGACCGATGAGCTTGGGGTGGATGCAGCTGTGCTGCCGCTTTATAGTCCGGGGCTTCACTTCCGTTTCTATGTCGGGGCAGAACAGGTTCCGGCACTTTTCTGCTGGCAGCTTGGTGGTATGCCGGGTTTTGATCATCTTGAGCTTAAACCAACCCCGAAAATAAGCCCGATGCATCATATTGCCGGATCCCAGCATGGCCGGGAACATGAATATCGCGAAGACAGTATTTATTTCCCGGACGGTAATGCGACTATCACCCGTATGACGGTGCGCCAGCTTATCCCCGACGCCATTCCCGGTCATTCGATTGATGATATTTTTATGGCAAAGGTCGATTATGCGCGCCTTGACCGGCCGGAAAATTCAACCCGCCTTCGTCTTAACAGCACAGCGGTTAAAGTGAAGCATAATGGCGACCCAAAAACCGCAAAGGATGTTGATGTCACCTATATGCAGGGCGGCAAGGCCGAAACCGTGAAATCAAGGAATGTTATTTATGCCTGCTGGCACAATGTCATCCCCTATATTTGTGATGATTATTCCGAAAAACAGAAAGAAGCCATGCTTTATGGCATTAAAGCGCCAAGGGTTTATACCAATGTGTTGCTGAGGGACGGTAAGGCCTTTGAAAAACTGGGGACTAGCTCGATCACGTCACCAGGCTTATATCATACATCAACCAGCCTGCATTTTCCTTTTGATGTGGGTGGCTATAAAGCCCCACAAAATCTTGATGAACCGGTGGTGGTTAAAATGCACCGTGCACCATGCGCGCCCGGGGAGCTGCGCCGTGAACAACTGCGGCTTGGCCGCTATGATCTTTTAAACACGCCGTTTGAAACGTTTGAGCGCAATATCAGGGAACAGCTTCAGCGCATGCTGGGTTCCGCCGGCTTTGATGCGGCAAGGGATATTGTTGCCATAACCGTAAACCGCTGGCCCCATGGCAACGCCTATGCTTATGATACCATCACGGAACCATACGAATGGTCAATGTATCCGACCGATGATCGCCCCTGTGTCGTCGCGCGTCAGCAGCTTGGCCGGATGTCGGTTGCAAATTCGGATGCGGACGCAAGCCCCTTTACCGATGCCGCCATTGATCAGGCCCACCGCGCGGTCAGGGAAGTACTCGCAGATCAGTATTTAATGGATAACGCATGATTACAATTGAAATAAAAGCTCCTTACCTAATTTTTCTGGGGGAAGAAACGCGGAAAACCTATGCCAAAACAGGCTCCGGCATTGTCGACTGGCGGCCTGAGCTTTGTAAAGGGCAGCTAAACCTGATTGAAAATGGTCTTGATCTCGGGCTGCCAAGACTGTCGGTTGAAGAAGCGGCAGCAGCGGGCATAAAATCATTGGTGATTGGTACCGCATCCGTTGGTGGCGGTATTCCGGATCAATGGCTGGAAACCTTTGAAAATGCTTTGCTCGCCGGACTTGATATTGTTGGCGGGGTTCATAAAAAACTTAATGATGTTCCAAGGCTGGTTGAGGCGGCAAAAAAATCAGGATCAAAATTAATTGATGTCCGTGTACCGCCCGCCAATATTCCGGTTGGTAAAGGACGAAAAAGAACAGGAAAAAGGGTGCTGATGGTCGGTACGGACTGCGCCGTCGGTAAAAAATACACCGCCCTTGCCATGGAACGGGACATGCGGGAAAAAGGCATAAACGCCGATTTCCGCGCCAGTGGCCAGACCGGCATTATGATTGCGGGCAGGGGCATTCCCATTGACGCGGTGGTCTGCGATTTCCTGGCCGGTGCGGCGGAGCTTCTTTCCCCTGATAATGATGCGGACCACTGGGACGTGATCGAGGGGCAGGGCGGTATTTTCCACCCCGGTTATAGCCCGGTCAGCATGGGTCTTCTGATCGGTTCACAGCCGGATGCCTTTGTTGTCTGCCATGAAGCGGGCAGGACGGCCATCGAAGAATGGGATAATTTTCCGCTTCCGACCATTGAACAGGTGATTGAACGGACAATTTCGCTCGGCTCCCTGACCAATCCAAACATTAAATGTGTGGGGGTCAGCATCAATACATCCGGTTTAAGTGAAAGCGAACGGCAGGATTATCTGAATGATCTGTCAAGTCGGCTGGGGCTTCCCTGCGTTGATCCGCTGATTATGGGAACAGGCGCGATTATTGATCATATGCTGGGGTAGATTATCATAGATATTTCAGGCAAAAACAGTCGGATGGGAAAAGAATTTATAAAATTCACGGCTGTCGGATTGCTGAGCACCGCCCTGCATTATGTGGTGCTGGTGATTTTGGTTGAGATGTTCAGTTTATCGCCGGTCACGGGGACCATGATTGGTTATGCCTGTGGGGCGATTTTGAATTATCTGCTTAATCTGCGCTATACTTTCCGCTCGGATGCGCAACATAAAAAAGCAATCCCCAAATTTATACTTATGGTGGCCGCCGGATTCATAATTAATACATCAATTATGTATATGCTTGGATTTATCCCATATCTGTTAAGGCAGATCATAGCCACTGGGGTGGTTTTTATATGGAATTTTATTGTCGGGAAATTCTGGACTTTTTTAAGCCAAAGCGAATAATGAATAATAAATAAGAAAGGGGTCATGATGTCAAAAGACAGAAAATTATCAGTGATTGTTCCCTGTTATAATGAGGAAGAGGTCATAGAGACATGCTATTTGCGTATCGCTGACGTCTTTAAGAATATTGATTATACGCTTGAGCTGATTTTCATAAATGACGGAAGCGCTGATAAAACCGCTGAACTGATTACGCAAATTTGCGAAAAAGATAAGCGGGTGGTTTTTATCGATTTAAGCCGCAATTTCGGCAAGGAAGCCGCTATGTCGGCCGGGATAGATATGATGAGCGGGGACGCGGCCATTATCCTTGATGCCGATCTGCAGGACCCACCGGAAATTATCCCGCAGTTTATTGCGCTCTGGGAACAGGGCTATGATAATATATATGGCGTCCGCACTGAACGGGACGGTGAAAGCTGGTTTAAAAAAATGACAGCCACCTATTTTTACCGGATTTTGAAAAAAATGAGCCATGTTGAAATTCCGCGAAATGCCGGTGATTTCAGACTGTTAAGCCGCCGTGCCATTGACGCCATCAGAAAGCTGCCCGAACGGCAGCGCTTTATGAAAGGGCTTTTTGCCTGGGTCGGGTTTAAGACCATTGCGGTCGAATATAAACGCCATGCAAGGGTGGCTGGAAACACCAAATGGAATTACTGGAACCTGTGGAATTTCGCGATAGAGGGGATTACATCCTTCTCAACCCTTCCATTGCGGCTTGCCAGTTATATCGGCATACTGATTTCGTTTGTTTCCTTTATCTATGCGGTGTTTATATTTATTCGCACCCTTATTTATGGTGTCAGCGTTGATGGCTATGCCTCGCAAATGGTGGTGATCCTGTTTCTCGGCGGTCTACAGCTTTTATTTCTTGGCATTATTGGTGAATATCTGGGCCGGATTTTTAATGAAACCAAGGACCGGCCGCTTTATATGACAAAAAATATTATCAATCTTCCTGACGACTGATTTTTGCGAAAACGGCGATCATGGCAATAAGCGCGACGGTTGAAACCACGCTGCCGTAAAAGCGCGCCTGATCAACGGAGGCGGGGCCAAAAAGATCACCGATATTGCCTGAGCGGACCATAAGCAAAAAGGGAATGGCAAGCAATAGCTGACGGTTGGTCCCAAGCACCGCCACAAGCAATAAAACCGGCGCGACCAAAATCATGTCATATTCATGAATGGGCGCGAAAAAGAGCGTGGCGAAAATCACGGCGCTATAATAAAGGCAAAGTTTTGCCGCCCCGCCACCATCAAATTTTTCATAGACAATTTTTTGCAAATAAATCGCCGCCCCCCAGACGCCGATCAGTGATAGCAGTGTCGCGAGCGTACTGGAAATATCCCTGTTTGCAATAAGATAGACGATGTTTTTAAAGCCGGTCGAAAGTTTCGCGGAATTGGTAAGGAACTGTGAATGCTCGGAAAGGCCAGCGAGGTAAGAAAAGAGGGTTTCAAAAAAACCAAGACTGATAAAGCCCGGCAGCATCATTATAAAGGTTAAAGCAATGGTATAAAAAACGGATTTATAATTTTGTTTTAAAAGGAAAAAGCCAAAAAATACCGGTACACCAATCTGCGGTTTCAGCAGCATAATGGCCATGCCCAGCCCCAGCAGAAAATGCTTTGAATAGAGGGTCGCATAAATGGCCAGGCATAGTCCAAAATAAACCAGTCCCGTTGATTGCCCCTGTTGCAGGACAATGATGGTTGACTGCATCAGGGCCACCAGCCCGGTATAAAGAACAAGAGCGGGCGTGGATAAATTGATATCTGCCCGTTTTAGTGCCGCCCGCAGCAATAATGTGCCTCCAATGATGGCCGCCACATTGATCAGCCGCCAGATTTCAGTGGCGGTGGTATAATCAAAAAGCGCCATAAAGCCGGACACCGGCCACCAGTTGGGCGGGTAGTAAAAGGGCTGCCCGTTAAATGTTTCAAAAAGGCTTTCGCCCACATGCTGATAATCGGGGCCATAAGGGTTCATCCCCCCGGACCAGAGCCGCCCGGCCAGCCAGAAATATTTGAAAGTCAGATCCTTGCCAATCAGCGAAAAATATTTCCAGATCAGGTAAATTATCCCCAATACCCCAATGCTTAAGGCGAGCATGTCGCGTGTCCGTTTATCAAAGCGGTCCATCAATGATTTTATTTTAGTGCTCAGCATTATTTTATTTTTCCTCACGTTAGGTTTTTAGCAGATTAGACTGAAACAAACAATTGGCAGTTTGGATGGATGCGATTAGAATGGAATGATGATTATTTCAGCCAGTACCCCCATTGTTGTCCTGACCGGCGCCGGTATATCGCAGGAAAGCGGCCTTCCCACCTTCCGCGGGCGTGGCGGGCTTTGGAACGGCTATCGGGCGGAGGATCTGGCCACACCGGACGCGTTCCGCCGTGATCCCGCCCTGGTTCATGAATTTTATAATATGCGGCGGGCCACTTTGCTGGACGAAAAAATAAAACCCAATGCCGCGCATCTGGCTCTGACGCGGCTTGAACGCGACTGGCCGGGTGGCTTTTGGCTGGTGACCCAGAATGTCGATAATCTGCATGTGCGGGCCGGGTCGGAAAAGCTGATCCACATGCACGGCGAACTGCTGAAATCCCGCTGTCAGAACTGTGGCGAAATTTCCGACTGGCTTGATGAAATGAGTTTGGAAAGCGAATGTCCAAATTGTAAAACCCGGGGCCAAATGCGGGTCAATGTGGTGTGGTTCGGGGAAATGCCGATGCGGATGGATGATATATACCGTTATCTCCGCCGTTGCGGCTTGTTTATCTCCATCGGCACATCGGGCAATGTTTATCCCGCCGCCGGGTTTACTCAGGTGGTCAATGAAAATCCGGGCGCCAAAACGGTGGAACTTAATCTTGAGCCGTCCCTAAACGCCGATCAGTTCAGCGACGGGCATTACGGCCCCGCCAGCCAAATCGTCCCTGAATTTATTGATTGGTTGTTGAATGGGGGATAAACTATGTTTTTATTAGAGTTGATATTACTCTTACCTAATAAATTTAATGGATAAAAGTAATGGATTTACAGATCATAGTAGACGGATTGGAAGAAAAAGGTATCGAATTTGAAGTTGGACTTACTGAAAATGAATTCGCTGCTATAGAGAAAATACATCGTTTCTCTTTTCCACCTGATTTAAAATGTTTGTTGGCTTATGCCTTGCCTGTTTCAGAAGGATTTGCTGACTGGAGGCGTGTTACTGATGAAGAAATTAGAAATTGGCTTGAATGGCCTTTGGAAGGTGTAATGAGAGAAGTCAAAAGAAGTGGTTACTGGATTGAAGAATGGGGTGATACACCAATTGATCAGGAAGAGGTAATCGATGCCGTAAGAATTATGTTGTCCAATGCCCCCAAACTGATCCCTATTTATGGCCATCGATATATGCCTACATTGCCCGTGAAAGCAGGTAACCCCGTATATTCGGTTATGCAGACAGACATAATTGAATATGGCTCCAATCTCTGGAGTTATCTAGGGAATGATTTTGGCGTAAGACTTGGAAGCGATAAAGATTGGTATTCAATTCCGGGTAATAAAATAGAGTTTTGGGACGATATTGTTTTCAACAATTGAGAAACAGTGAATTAGTGATCAAAGGGTAGCAGTTAGATCAAAATAACATGTTTTCCCCATTTTTTCACTTCCCCTTAAAATCCGGTTTTCGTTTTTCGGCAAAGGCGGCCATGCCTTCCTTCTGGTCCTCGGTGGCAAAAAGGGAATGGAAAATGCGCCGCTCGAAAATAAGCCCTTCACGTAAGGAACCTTCAAGCGCGCGGTCGACCGCTTCGCGGGCCAGCATAACGGCGGGTTTGCTGTAACTGGAAATGGCTTTTGCCGCTTCCATCGCTTCCCCTAGCAGTTTTTCATCATCGACCACCCGCGCGGCGAGGCCGCATCGCTCCGCTTCTTCGGCATCCATCATCCGCCCGGTCAGGATCATGTCCATCGCTTTTGATTTGCCGACCAGTCTGGTCAGCCGCTGCGAACCACCCATGCCGGGGATCACACCGAGTTTGATTTCCGGCTGGCCGAATTTGGCTGATTTTGCCGCGATGATAAAATCGCACATCATGGCAAGCTCGCAGCCGCCACCAAGGGCAAAGCCCGACACGGCGGCAATTTTTGGGGTCCGGAAGTCACAGAATTTCTGCCAGTCGGCAAAATAATCATGCGTATACATGTCCATATAAGTTTTTGACTGCATTTCCTTGATATCGGCACCGGCGGCGAAGGCCTTTTCCGACCCGGTAATGATGAAGCATCCCACATCAGGGTCCTTATCAAGGGGGGTGAGTTCCGCGATCAGTTCCCGCATGATTTCACTATTCAGGGCATTTAACGCTTGCGGCCGGTTAAGGCGGATAAGAACCACGCGGTCCTCGCGGCAGATTTCAAGGGTGTTTGGCATTTTTTTGTCCTTATTTATTCATTTTTAGTAAAAAATGATGGTCATATAACTTTAACAAATCTGACACAATTTTGTCATCAGAGAGGCGTAGAGAGTGCCATAAATATATACTCCACCTATCTTATTGGATGAGCACGAAATGAGCAATACTGAGACAATGGATAGTGTTCAACTTTCAATTTTACAAAATTCGCTTTCCCAGGTTCAAAATGCGGTCCGCGCCTATGATGTAAAGGCGCAGATTGTCAGCATCGGCTTTATATTTTCGCTTGGCACCATTGCCAAAATCGGCGAAATGGCACCGGAAGACCCGGCAAATACCACGCTTTATGTACTGATTTTCTGGGTGCTGGCGGTGGTGCCGATTGCCATGTTCGGTTATGTGCTTTACCCGTCGCGCAGTGCGGCGCCGAAACTGGGGGTTAAGGGGGTAAACCTTCAACGCAGCTATTACCTGCTGGAAGAACAGTATCCGGACCTCGACAGTTATCTTGACGCCTTTGATAAAAGTGACTGGAAACTTGAACTGGCCTATGAAATTCAGAAAAATTCCCTGCTCCGCGATCTTAAACGGCGGCGGTTTGTCTGGGCGCTTGCACTTTCCGGGATTTCTTTTGCGATCCTGTTTCTGATACAGCTGCTGCGTTCGGTCAGTTTTTTCAGCTGAAACCAAGACTGCTTAACATGATCGAATGGCTGAATACCCGGTTTCCGCCTGCGTCATTAATTTCAAACACGATCAGCGGGTCATTTAGTTCCCAGTCAATATAAAGCGCACCGAAATTCTGACCGGCGTAGCTGATATCGTTCCAACGGTAAGCATTGGGGCTTACATTGGGCCATATTTCCGTCAGGCCGCTTGAGGTCATATCCCAAAGCGGGTAGGGCGCGTCCTTCTGCTGGCATGATATTTCGGCCCAGTGGGTATCGCCGCTGATGAAAAAGACCCCTTCGACCCGGTATTTTCTGATAAGTTCAATCAGCCGCTGCCGTTCATGGGGGAAATTAGCCCAGGATTCCCAGCCCGGCTGGGTCGCGATATACTGTAAGCTCGAGCCGATAATTTTTATTTTTGACGGGACCTGCATCTGCCGCTCAAGCCATTGCCACTGCGCTTCGCCAAGCATGGTGCTGTTCTTTCCCATAACCGGAAGGTAAGGGCCGAAACCGGCAATTTCCCTGTCCTTCGCCTTATCCATGCTGTCCACGGTTTTAAGCGGGTCACGGTTATAGCGTAAATCCGGCAGGATAATGTGAATTCGCTTATCCTCGGGCCCGAAAAGGGCCGATGTATAAATACCGTCGCCGTCACGACGTCGGCTGCTTCCCTTCGGCACGTCCCAGAAATCAAAAAAGAGCTCTTTTGACTGATCACGAAACGGGTAATCCTTACCTGCGTCATTTTCACCAAAATCATGATCGTCCCAGATGGCCATGACATCCGCCTGTTTCCTGATCGCCTCAAAATTCGGGGCCTGCTTTTTATATTTGGCGGCAAGCACGGCCATATCGCGGCTGTCCCCGTAAATATTATCCCCTAAAAACAAAAATAGTTCCGGTTTTTTGTTTAGGACCCCAGACCAGATCGGTTGTTCCTTATCCTGATGGCAGCAGGAGCCGAAAAGAATACGCGATAAGGGCTTATCCCCCATCACTTTTGGCATGTCGATGCCCTTTGCAGTCGCCCGGTTGGTGGCGAGCGCCGAAAAGCCGGCAAGGGTCAGTCCGGCCCCGATCTGAAATTCGCGTCTGTTTATTTTGCTCATCTGTCTGTCCTTTAAGTAAAAAAGGGAAAGTAAAAAAGGGAAGCCTGGTTTTAGGCTTCCCTCAAGTTTATATTGGCTTAAGTTATTATTATCCTAGTAGTCGAATGTGATGTTTGCCATCACCTGACGACCTGTTCCGATAAAGTAACCGCCTGGTGTACCGCCGCCCAGATATCTTTTATCCATCAGGTTATTGACATTGAGCGAGACACGCATGTTGCTTGGGCCGTTCTGCATTTCAATGTCATAGCCGATCCAGAGATCAAATATCGTTGACGATGGAAGGCGTTCCGTGTTGGCAAAATCGCCCCAGCGTTTGCCGATATGTTTGGCTGACACACCACCGAAGATGCCGTCATTCTGATAGCTTAATGTTCCCACCAGCTGGAATTCAGGGGCAAGCGCCACTTTCTTATCCTTGGTAACGTTGCCGATGGTCTGGTTATATTTACTGTCATTGACGGTCAGCGATGAATATAGGTTCCAGCTGTCTGTAATGTCAGCAGAAATGCTGGCTTCGATCCCTTTGGAGTCGATACCGCCGACATTCTGATAAACCGTATCAATCTGTGAGGCGTAATCGATCCCGGAAACATCACCAACAGGAATACCAACAATCCGGTTTGAGAATTTAATGTAATAACCGGTCAGACTTGCCCGGATCCAGTCATTACGAATGCGAAGACCAAGGTCATAGTTATCGGCTTTTTCGCCGTCCACACCAACAATCGCGGCGCTTTCCTCAATGATGTTATCTTTGATCGCGGCATAGTTTTGTGAAAAGCCGGTGAAGAGCTCAACTTCATCCGTCGCTTCATAAATGGCGCCGGCAGTGAACAGGATTTTTGAGTCTGAATTTACTTTAGCCTCTGAGTCTATTCCGAAATTATCCTTTCTGGTCAGATCAACGAAGAATTTACGAAGACCACCATTCAGGGTCAGATCGCCAAGGGTCAGTGTATCTTCACCATAAAGCATAAATGTATCGGTGATGAAGTTACGGTCATATTGACGCCAGTAGGCCGCATTATCAAACATATGCGAGCTTCTCGGGTCTATGATACGGTGCCAGTCGCGGCTTTCATCGCGGTCGGCACGTTCCCACCATAAACCGCCACGAAGAATGTTATTTTCAGCGATTTCATATTGGGCATCAGCGGTCAGGCCGATACGTTGCTTGTTATAATGGGTATGACGATAAGAACTGGCCGGGTTGGCATCCGCCTGATAACAGGCCGGATTATCGCCGGCACCGCCGCCGCCATATGGGAATGTCAGACGGGCTGTACAGCCGTCAATCGGGGCAAGGGGAGTACCCATGGCATCAACAAATGAATAAGCGCCACCGAATGAACCGCCATAAATGGTGTCCGGACCGGTATGGAGGTCACGTACGCCCGATGGCATGCTTGTTGTGCCTCCGGTAACATCGACAATATATTGTGGCACCCAGTCGCCACGACCTTTTTGTACATGATAATATGGGGTGATGGTTGCTTTTAAGGCGTCATCTTCATATGCCGCACGAAGGTAAGTGAAATAATTGTTCCGAAGCGTTGACCATGATGGGCGATATGCCTGGTCAACATAAGGAATGCCGGTGATGGTGTCGGTCAAACGGTCCCAGTCCGGGTTTTCCTCAAACTGGGCAAGGCTGATGCGCTGGAAGTTATCTTCATTGGCATCATCCCATGAAAAACGACCAGTGATGGTCCAGTTGTCCAGTTCGGTTACAAATTTTGCGGAAATATGATCGCGCTCGGTGCCGCCGGCCAAGCCGATCCAGGCGTCATTTGACTGACGGGAATAGCTTAAATAAGCGGTGGTGCTGTCGGTCAGATGCCCAGTGTCGTAACGGAAATAATAGCGTCTTGCATTATGGTCACCAATGCTGAGGCTGGCGCGCAGACGTTGATCATCAAGCGGATTATTGGTAACAAAGTTGATAGTGCCGCCAAGAGCCTCGTGGGATGCGGAGGAAATATCACTTGTTCCCTGTGATACTTCAGCACGGGCAAGGTTTTCAAAATCGATATAGCGGTTGGCTTTTGAACCGCCACCATAGTTTGAATTACCGTTTGGCAGGCCGTCAATGGTCATGCCGATCTGTTGTTCACTAAGCCCAACGGTAAAACCACGCATATTGACGGTGGTTGACCAGTCATCAGACCCGAAGGTGCCGCCTTCACTGATATTAACACCGGGCAGGTTATCAATCACGGAAAGGACACTTGCTGCTGTTGATTCCTGCTCGATCATCACATTGTCAGTGGCGTTGTTGGCGTATGTCGTCGGCTTGCCAACAACAACAATCACTTCTTCCTTGTCTGAGTCGGCGACGGCCGCCTCTGCGGCAGCAGCTGCCGTTGTGGATTGAACGGATTGTTCTTCATTCGCTTTTTCTGCGGCCTCATCTGCGGCAAATGCCGGAGAAACCATTATAACGCCGGCTATGGCAGAAGTGCAGAGCAGGCTTTTCCAAAATTCTGATGTCCGAATTTCTGGTTTTTCAGGTGTAGTTTCCATTTTGATTATATTCCTAAATAATTAACTTTGTCCTCTTTGGACATTCGCCCGTTCAGGCAGGGGGGAATATGATCTTGATTTGTGACAGGCCGTTTAAGGAAAAGTGATATTTAATTGATGCTTTTGTTGCAGTATGACGAGTCAATTATATCAGAATTAAGACTCTTTTTTGGGGGAGTGTTCGGACGCTTAAAAGGGCAATTTTGAAGCAGTAAAAATTGGCGCACCCGACGGGATTCGAACCTATAACCTCTGCCTTCGGAGGGCAGGTGCCTATGTTTCTTTATGTTTCTTAATTTTATATAACTATTGATAAATAAACATATTTTGTGATATACTGTTTCCGTGAAATATACTAAATGTGATTGCTGGTGCTTGCTATGTGCTTGCTAGCAATCCAAATAAGGAAGTAATCAGATGGGTTCGAAAATTACCAAAAATGGAATAGATAAATTAAAGCCAGAAGATAAAGATAAATTTATCTGGGACGGTGAATTAAAAGGTTTTGGCCTCAAGATTACACCGGCGGGGAATAAAGTATTTATTGTCCAGTATCGGCCCGGCGGTCGCGGAAACCCGACCAAGAGATATACTATTGGTAAATACGGCCCTTTATCGGTCGAGGAAGCCCGTAAAGAAGCAAAAGGTGTGCTTGGAAAGGTCGCTAAGGGATCAGACCCACAGGCACAGAAACAGCTTGAAAAAAAGGCTAATACAATATCTGAGCTTTGTAATGATTATTTAAAATACGGATGCGCGACCAAGAAACCTTCAACTATTGCTACCGATATTGGTCGTATTGAACGCCATATAAAACCTTTACTGGGAAGGAAAAAAGTTAAGGATTTAAATTCTGCTGATGTAAGAAAATTCCTCCATGATATTGCCCGTGGTAAAACAGCCAAGAATATTAAAACCAAAAAACATGGCCTTGCGCGTGTCGCCGGTGGGGAAGGGACAGCGACGAGGACTGTTGGGCTACTGGGTGGAATAATGTCATTTGCTGTGGATGAAGGCATTCGAAATGATAACCCGGTAAAGGGTGTAAAAAGATATCCAGACAAGAAAAAAGAAAGATTTCTATCACCGGAAGAAATTTCAAGACTTGGTGAAGCATTAATCGAAGCCGAAAATATGGGTGAATATCCGCCCGCTCTTGACGCCATAAGGTTATTACTCCTTACCGGGTGTAGGAAGATGGAAATACTTTCGTTAACCTGGGAAGAAGTCGATTTTGATTTTGGATGCTTGCGGCTCAAGGGTTCAAAAACAGGGCAGAAAATAGTCCCCCTTGGTAAGCCAGCCTTGCAATTGCTGGATCAAATTGTGCCTATTAATGGTAATCAACATGTGTTTCCAAGTTATTCCAATGAGGGGTATTTTGTAGGCCTTCCAAGGGTCTGGCTTCGCATCCGCAAAAATGCCAAATTAAATGATGTAAGGTTACATGATCTTCGCCATTCCTTTGCCAGTGTGGGTGCGGGAGCGGGGTTAGGCCTCCCGATTGTTGGAAAGTTGTTAGGTCATTCTGATCCTAAAACCACCGCCAGATATGCCCATATTGCAGATGATCCGGCCCGTGCCGCTGCTGATCGCATTTCAGGTGCCATAGCTGGTTCACTAAAGGGTAAGAAAGCCAAGGTCATTAAATTCTCTAAATAGTTAAGATTTATCTATCATATAAACCCTAATAATTTAGTATTTTAAAATAGCGAACTTATCTTAATATTCTGCAATACTAGCGAATGTATCGAAGAAAAATTTAGCTTGATTAGAATCAAGGTGAAATACTTCACTTCCTTCATCCTTAGAGCAATAAGATTGTTCAACTGGGTGAAATTAAATGTCTAAATTAAATAAACTATTGTCTCCTGCCTTAATTGGTTTTGTTGGGCTTTATGCATTCGGATCCGGGAAGGCACTGGCTGAAAATGATATTGAAGATATTATTAAAAATGGCTCACTTATTGGCCAGTTAAGGTATCGGTATGAACATGTGGAACAGGATAACTTCCCGCTGGAAAATGCAAACGCCTCAACAATAAGAGCGAATATTGGTTTTAAAACGGGTGAATTTAAAAGGTTCCAGGCATTGGCAGAAGGGCAGTTTATTACACATATTGGAAATGATGCATTTAATGACACAGTGAACGGCAGGACGGCCTATCCGGTCATCGTCGATCCTGACGGCGTTGAATTCAACCAGTTCTGGTTGTCATGGAATGGAATACCAAAAAGCAAACTTACCGTTGGTCGTCAGAAGATCGATCTTGATAATCAACGTTTTATCGGTTCGGTTGACTGGCGGCAAAATGATCAAACTCTGGACGCCGTTCAGTTTAAAAATAACAGTCTTAAAAATTTCGAGTGGCTCTATCTCTATAGCTATAATGTTAACCGTATACAGGGCAACAAGCATCCATTAGGTGATCTTGATTCCAATATTCACGCTTTTAATGCCGCTTATAGTTTGGGCAAAGAACTTAAACTAGTCGGCTATGGGTACTGGATAGAATTCAAACAGTTGGCGTCTCAATCCTCAAAAACGTTCGGGTTAAGGGCAACGGGTACTTTGCCGATTAATGCTGACTGGGATTTTTCCTATGAAGCTGAAATCGCATCTCAAAGTGAAAATGCCAATAATCCATTGTCATTCTCTGAAACCTATTATCATATTGCACCATCTGTTGCAGGGTATGGATTTACTCTGAAAGCCGGATATGAGGTGTTGGGTAGTGATGGCACTGCGGCTTTTCAGACCCCGCTGGCGACGCTTCATAAATTTAACGGATGGGCTGATGCGTTTTTAGCCACCCCAATAAGTGGCTTGCGTGACTATTATCTAAGCGCGGCATATAAAATTTCCGGAGTTGATCATCTGGTTGATGGAATGGTGATCACCGCTGTTTATCACAAATTTGATGATGATCAATCGCTCAGTGGAGATTTTGGGAACGAGCTTAATTTATCCGTCGGAAAGACATTTGCTAACCTGAATTTAGGACCAATAAAAAATCTTAATGTTCTTCTGAAATATGCTGATTATAACGGCACTGCAAACATTCCGGGACGTAAGAAATTCTGGTTTCAGTTGGGTGCGGGCTTCTAAAAAAGAGAAAGATATAAATCAGAAAATAAAGAAGGTTGTTAATTTATTAATTTAATGTAGCAGGCAAAATTGACAATCTTCTTTGTTATGATCCGCGCATAATGCTGCGGTATCGGAATCACAAAATAGACAAAGGCTGCGTGCATCTTTTAAACTTATCTTATCATCTTCCACTATGACCCCCATATTTCTCATTTGCTTTAAGGACCGTGAAAAAGTTTCAGGTGTCATACCCAGATAATTTGCAACCATTTGTTTTTTAAAGGGGAGTTTGAATTCAAGACTTTCATTTCCTTGCTCAATATGTTTAAGCAAAAAATAATATCCTATTCGCTGAAGAGGAGATTTAATATTCATAGCATCTATCTGGTGCATCGCATTTTTATAATGGCGGGTCACAATTCTTAAAAGATTGACCGAAAATTGAGTATCCTCGAAAACAAGTGTTTTAATTATCCGCTCAGGAATTAACAAAGTTTCTGAATCTGTAATTGTCTGTACATTAATTGGTGAAGGTCCCCCCATAAACATAACTGCTTCCATACAGGTATCACCAGGTTCGAGCATTCGGATAGTTGCTTCTTCACCTTCATCATTAATCCGAAAAGTTTTAATTGATCCACTCATCACCAAATAAACAAATTTTGGTGTATCACCCTGCTGAACCAGTAATCTATTTTTCTCGTATTTCTTTAAGATGGAGCATTCAAGTATTCTTCGCAGACTTTCTTCAGAAAGCTTTTCGAATAGTTGTGGTTTTTTTAAATGATTAAACTCTGTGAGTATATTCATTACTAACAATACCCCATTAGCATTTTATTAGCTTTCCCTCACCTTGATTTGAATCAAGTCAGACATTCCCTTTGAGTGCGATAATAGGCCAAGAAGTAAATTTAAACAAGTCAAAGTCACCCATTAGTTAGATAGGCTGCGGAGGCTATTATGATAATTACAAAAACTGACCAAAATAGAGCACTTACACTAAGCACATTTGCATTTACTGTATGTTTTGCAATATGGACCATTTTCTCAATATTAGGATTGCAGATTAAACAGAATTTGGGACTATCCGATACACAATTTGGTATTCTGGTTGCTATGCCTGTTCTAACAGGTTCACTGAGCCGTTTATTACTTGGGATTTGGGCAGATCAGTATGGTGGACGAATTGTAATGACACTTACAATGATCGCATCCGCCTTATCCACTTATCTTTTATCTTCAATAAATACATACCAGTTATATCTGTTGGCGGCACTGGGGGTAGGATTGGCTGGTGGTGGTTTCTCAGTAGGGGTGGCCTATATTTCCCAATGGTATGAGCAGGAAAAACAGGGGACGGCACTGGGAATTTTCGGGGTTGGTAATGTCGGTGCCGCTTTTACTAACTTTGGTGCCCCAATACTCCTAATCTGGTTGGGCTGGCAGGGACTGGCACAAGCTTACTCCATAATAATGTTGGTAGCGGCTATCATTTTCTATGTTTTTACTAAGGATGATCCTAAGCTTGTGGAAAGACGGCTTAAAAAAATAAAGCCGCGCGGCATTCTTGAACAGATGGAGCCACTTAAGAAACTTCAAGTCTGGCGCTTTTCGCTTTATTATTTCTTTGTTTTCGGTGCTTTTGTTGCGTTGGCTTTATGGCTTCCCAGGTATTATGTTGGGGTTTATGGCCTTGATATTGGCACAGCCGGAATGCTCGCGGCCGCTTATGCCTTACCTGGCTCAATTTTTAGGGCCCTTGGTGGATGGATGTCCGATCGCTTTGGGGCAAGAACCATTATGTACTGGACTTTGAGCGCCTGTGTTATTGCATGCTTCTTTCTGTCATATCCATCAACTGAATATATTGTTCATGGTGTCGATGGACCAATTTCATTTTCATTGGAAATTGGCTTGTGGCCATTCGTTGGGCTAACAGCTATTTTAGGGTTCTTCATGTCCTTGGGAAAGGCTGCGGTCTATAAGCATATTCCGGTTTATTATCCTGATAATGTCGGTGCCGTTGGCGGTATTGTCGGCCTGGTTGGTGGACTTGGCGGCTTTGTTTTTCCTATAATGTTTGGGATAATGAAGGATGTGACAGGTATTTGGACCAGCTGCTTTATGCTATTGTTTGTCGTTACTCTGATAGCGCTTCTTTGGATGCATGCATCAATTCTTTATATGGAAGGCGCAATTGAAAAACCAAAATGGCTTCCTGAATTTAAAACAGAAGATATCGTTGAAAGGAAAGATAAGGATCTTGAATTCAAGCATCAGGGGCTAGTACACTGGGATCCCGAAAACAAGGTTCAATGGGAAACATACGGCTCAAAAATAGCCTACCGTAATTTATGGATTTCCATACCTTGTTTGCTCTGTGCGTTTGCCATATGGATGTATTGGGGTATTATTACAGTTCAAATGCTCAATCTTGGGTTCCCCTTTGCGAATTCAGAACTGTTCACACTTGCCGCGATTGCCGGTTTATCCGGAGCCACACTCAGAATTCCATCGACATTCTTCATACGGCTGGCAGGCGGCAGAAATACCATTTTTATGACCACCGCTCTTCTGATTGTACCAGCATTGGGTACCGGTCTGGCCTTGCAGAATATTAATACTCCATTATGGGTATTCCAGGCACTGGCCCTTCTGTCTGGTCTTGGCGGAGGAAACTTTGCATCATCAATGTCAAATATAAGTTTCTTTTTTCCAAAAAAAATCAAAGGCTTATCATTGGGATTAAATGCTGGACTTGGTAACTTTGGGGTTACAACTATGCAAATCCTTATCCCGCTAATCATGACATTTGCAGTATTCGGCGGTGCGCCAATGGTGTTGCAGGATTATAGCGGAACATTGATTGGTAAAATTCCAGCTGGAACAGAAACCTATATCCATAATGCAGGGTATGTCTGGCTTGTTCTGTTGATCCCGCTTTCAATAGCTGCATGGCTGGGTATGGATAATATTAAAGCAAAACATGTTTCGCCCGATTTGGGTGCGCCACCAATGGCGTTTCTGCAAATCGGCGTTATGCTGGCAATTGGCTTCGTCGCTGCAGCCGCAGGATTATGGCTAATACTACCTTCCAGTGCCAATGGTGCGGGCGTAGATTTGAGCAAGTATGTGGTAATTCCTGCCGTTATCATTGCAACCGTAATGGCATTAAAATCGCTTCCTGGTGAAATTGGAAAAAATTTGACACACCAGTATCAGATTTTCAGGCACCCTCACACCTGGATAATGACGGTTCTCTATACTATGACCTTTGGATCATTTATCGGGTTTGCGGCGGCATTTCCGCTTTCGATAAAAGTGATATTCGGCTTTCAGCATATAATGGGACCTGATGGTGTAATGACACATAATATATCCAATCCCAATGGCCCCAGTGCTCTGATGTATGGCTGGATGGGCGCCTTTATCGGTGCGCTGATAAGGCCGGTCGGCGGCTGGATATCCGATAGGATTGGTGGGTCTCTGGTCACGCAAATATGCTCTGCTGTTATGGTCGCCAGTGCTCTGGGTGTCGCCTATTATATGAAGGCTGCATTTAATTCACCAACACCGGAAGAATTTTTCCTTCCATTTTTCCTATTGTTCCTAGTGTTGTTTACCGCAACTGGTATAGGTAATGGCTCAACCTTCAGAACAATTGCAATCATCTTTGATAAGGAACAGGCAGGGCCGGTTCTCGGATGGACTTCCGCGGTTGCGGCTTATGGTGCCTTTATCGTGCCACAGGTTCTGGGTGAGCAGATCAACCTTAAAACGCCTGAATATGCGTTATATGGTTTTGCAGCCTTTTATGGCTTCTGCCTGATCCTTAACTGGTGGGCCTATTTACGTCCAGGTACTGCCTATAGGAACCCATGATGAAAACGCTTGATTTGAATCAAGGGGAAGCAGGAGTGATCCCCATAAACTAAGAATAAATAATAACTTAAGGAGCCGTAGCGATGAGCTATTTTATAGATCGTATCAGTTATTTTTCCCAGGACAGAGAGGAATTTTCAAACGGTCATGGTATAACGACTGAAGAAAACAGGGCTTGGGAATCGGCCTATAGAGATCGTTGGGCTCATGATAAAATAGTTCGCTCAACTCATGGCGTAAACTGTACCGGGTCCTGTTCATGGAAGATTTATGTGAAGAACGGCCTCATTACCTGGGAAACGCAACAGACTGATTATCCGAGGACCAGACCCGACCTGCCAAACCATGAACCAAGGGGATGTTCACGTGGTGCAAGTTACAGCTGGTATATTTACTCAGCCAATCGTCTGAAATACCCGCTGATCAGAAAAAAACTGATTAAGATATGGCGTGATGCGAAAAGTGAAGTGGGTGGGGATCCGGTAAAGGCCTGGAATTATATACAAAGTGATCCGGTTTTAAGACAGTCCTATCAAAAAGTACGGGGCCGTGGCGGGTTTATTCGTGCAGACTGGGATGAGGTTAACGAAATTATTGCAGCATCCAATATTTATACGATCAAGCAGTATGGGCCTGATCGTATCATAGGATTTTCCCCTATTCCTGCAATGTCGATGGTTTCCTATGCCGCCGGATCACGTTATCTGTCCCTGATCGGCGGGGTCTGTATGAGTTTTTATGACTGGTACTGCGACCTGCCGCCCGCATCGCCACAAAGCTGGGGCGAGCAGACGGATGTACCGGAAAGCGCAGACTGGTATAATTCGGGATTTATCATTATGTGGGGGTCAAATGTGCCTCAGACCCGTACGCCTGATGCCCATTTTATGACTGAAGCACGTTATAAAGGAACACAGGTTGTTACTGTAACTCCGGATTATTCAGAGGCATCAAAATTTGGCGATATCTGGCTTAATCCGCGTCAGGGTACAGATGCGGCCATGGCCATGGCGATGGGACACGTCATCCTGAAGGAATTTCATCTTGAGAATACATCGGACTATTTTGATGAATATTGCCGGACATACAGTGATATGCCATTCTTGGTTAAGCTGGAAGAGAAGGGGGATTTATTCGCGCCGGGCCGGATGGTGCGGGCTTCGGACTTCGATAATTCACTCAATGAAAAAAATAATCCTGATTGGAAAACGGTGGTTTTTGATGAGCTAACGGATGAAATTTCCGTGCCAACAGGATCTATCGGTTTTAGGTGGGGCGAAGACGGGAAATGGAATATTTCGCCCGCTGATTCAAAATCAGGATCTAAAATCAGACCATTAAAATCATTACTGAAAAACCATGATGATATTCTGGAAGTCGGCTTCCCTTATTTTGCAGGACAAAGCCACGAGCATGGATATTTTAAAACCAACAAGCAGGAAGAAATTCTTAAAAGGAATGTACCGGTCAGATATCTCGAACTTAACGGCAAGAAAACACCTGTAGCCTCCGTCTTTGATCTGCTTTGTGCCAATTACGGCATTGCCCGTAAAGGGTTGGGGGGCAATAATGTTGCTGCAAGTTATGATGAAAATATACCCTATACGCCAAAGTGGCAGGAAAGCATAACCGGTGTCAGCGCAGAAAAGGTCATTCAGGTTGCTCGTGCTTTTGCAAAAAATGCCGATGTAACAAAAGGCAAGTCCATGATCATCATAGGTGCCGCAATGAACCATTGGTACCATATGGATATGAACTATAGGGCCTGTATTAATATGCTGGTTTTTTGTGGTTGTATCGGCCAGTCTGGCGGGGGGTGGTCACACTATGTCGGGCAGGAAAAATTAAGACCACAGACCGGTTGGACACCACTGGCCTTTGCGCTGGACTGGAACAGGCCGCCACGACACCAGAACTCAACATCATTCTTTTATGCGCATACAGACCAATGGCGTTATGAAACATTGAAAGTCGATGAAATTCTTTCCCCCCTTGCAGACAGGAAAAAATGGGAAGGTTCACTTATTGACTGCAACATAAAATCGGAAAGAATGGGATGGCTTCCGTCTGCGCCGCAGCTGGAGGAAAACCCGCTTGATCTGGTTCGACAAGCGGGTGATGCCAGTAAAGATCCGATTGACTATGTTGTAGGACGTCTTAAATCAGGCGACCTCAGAATGTCCTGTGAAAATCCGGATGATCCGGTCAACTGGCCTCGCAATATGTTTATCTGGCGGTCAAATATTCTTGGTTCGTCCGGCAAGGGACATGAGTATTTCCTTAAGCATTTCCTGGGAACACAGCATGGGTTACAGGGCAAAGACCTTGGAGCGGAGGGGGCAAAAGGATCTCGGGAGGTTCAATGGCATGATGAAGCTCCGGAGGGCAAACTTGATCTTGTGGTTACTCTTGATTTTAGAATGTCAACCACTTGTATTTATTCGGATATTGTCCTGCCAACAGCCAGCTGGTACGAAAAAAATGATTTGAATACATCGGATATGCATCCGTTTATTCACCCGCTTTCAAAAGCGATTGATCCGGTATGGCAAAGCAAATCGGACTGGGAAATCTATAAAGGGATTGCGAAAAAGTTTTCTGAACTTTGCGAAGGCAATCTGGGGACAGAAAAGGAAATCGTCCTTTCCCCTATTCAGCATGATACACCGGGCGAACTTGCACAACCGGATGTTAAAGAGTGGCGTAAAGGGGAATGTGATCTTATTCCCGGAAAAACGGCGCCGGTTATGAAGGTCATTGAACGGGATTATCCCGCCACTTATGAACGGTTTACGACCCTTGGTCCGCTGATGGAAAATGTTGGCAATGGCGGTAAAGGTATTTCCTGGGACACAAAAGAAGAAGTTGAATTCTTAAAGGCCCTGAACGGTGAAAAGGATGGACGGGCAAAAATTGAAACGGATATTGACGCCTGTGAAACCATACTTTCACTGGCACCTGAAACAAATGGCGAGGTTGCCGTTAAAAGCTGGGCGGCCCTGGGGAAAATTACCGGTCGTGATCACACTCATCTTGCCCGTCCCAAGGAAGAGGAGAAAATCCGTTTTCGTGACATTCAGGCACAGCCACGCAAAATTATCAGCTCGCCAACCTGGAGCGGAATTGAATCAGAACATGTCTGCTATAATGCGGGTTACACCAATGTTCACGAATTTATTCCCTGGCGGACACTGACCGGGCGACAGCAGCTTTATCAGGATCATCCCTGGATGATTGATTTTGGTGAAGGTCTCGTTTCCTATCGTCCGCCGATCAATACGAGAACAGTTAATAGTTTGGCACAGAATGAAGGAAATGAGGGGCCATCAATCGCCCTGAATTTCATAACACCACACCAGAAATGGGGTATTCATTCGACCTATTCGGATAACCTTCATATGCTTACCCTGTCCCGCGGCGGGCCAATCGTCTGGCTTAGTGAAGAAGACGCAAAGAAAATTAATGCGCGGGATAATGACTGGCTGGAAATTATTAACAGTAATGGAGTCATTGTTGCCCGCGCGGTTGTTTCCCAACGGGTCAATCAGGGTATGCTGATGATGTATCATGCACAGGAAAAACTGGTTCACACCCCGGGCAGTCCAACCACCAATGCCAGAGGGGGCATCCATAATTCAGTGACAAGAACGACTGTCAAACCAACCCACATGATTGGCGGATACGCTCAGCTTTCATATGGGTTTAATTATTACGGCACTGTTGGCTCAAACCGTGATGAGTTCGTCATGGTTCGGAAGCTGGATCAGGTTGACTGGATGGAAGAAACAGTGAATGAGGAGGTAGCAGAATAATGAAAATACGCGCTCAAATAGGCATGGTTCTAAACCTTGATAAATGTATTGGCTGTCATACCTGTTCGGTTACCTGTAAGAATGTCTGGACTTCTCGCGAGGGGGTTGAATATGTCTGGTTTAATAATGTTGAGACCAAACCCGGCATTGGATATCCAAAAGAATGGGAAAATCAGAATAAATGGAATGGTGGATGGAAGCGCTATAATAATGGCAAAATTCATCCGAAGCAGGGTGGGCGGTGGCGCATTCTGGCGAATATTTTCGGAAATCCCAACATGCCGGAAATTGACGATTATTATGAACCATTCACTTTTGATTATGACCATTTGCAGAAAGCACCTGAAAGCAAAACCATGCCGACGGCACGGCCACGCTCGCTGATTACGGGCGAGCGAATGGAAAAAGTGGAATGGGGTCCAAACTGGGAAGAGATTCTCGGGACCGAATTTTCACAAAGACGTAAAGATTATAATTTCAAGGATATTGAAGAGGAAATTTACGGCGAATTTGAAAATACATTCATGATGTATCTGCCCCGGTTGTGTGAACACTGTCTTAATCCGACCTGCGTTGCATCCTGTCCTTCCGGCTCTATCTATAAGCGTGAGGAAGATGGTGTGGTACTGGTGGACCAGGATAAATGCCGGGGCTGGCGCATGTGTATGTCCGGCTGTCCTTATAAAAAAATATATTATAATTGGAAATCCGGAAAAGCGGAAAAATGTACATTATGCTACCCACGACTTGAGAACGGTGAACCCACAGTATGTTCTGAAACCTGCGTTGGTCGTATTCGGTATCTGGGAGTAATCCTCTATGATGCTGACCGTATTGAAGAAGCGGCCAGTGTTGAAAATGAGCAGGATCTATATGAAGCCCAGCTTGACATTTTCCTAGATCCGCATGACTCGGAAATAATTGAGGAAGCCCGCAGGCAGGGTATTCCTGAAAACTGGATAGAAGGGGCGCAGAAGTCACCGATTTATAAAATGGCAATCGACTGGAAAGTGGCATTCCCGCTTCATCCTGAATACAGAACTCTGCCTATGGTCTGGTATATCCCACCCCTTTCACCAGTTCAGTCTGCATATGAAGCAGGAAAAATCAAATCACAGGACGGCGTAATGCCGGATATCAATGATATGAGGATTCCTGTTAAATATTTGGCCAATATGCTCACAGGCGGTGCGGAAGACCCCATCCGGCTGGCATTGAGCCGGATGATGACAATGCGCCAATATATGCGAGGCAAAAAAATTGAAGGAGTTGAAAAAGCCGATCTTCTGGAAAAAGTTGGTTTAACCAAAGAACTAGTTGAAGATATGTATAAAACCATGGCTATCGCCAATTATGAAGATCGCTATGTTATTCCAACGGGGCACCGTGAAGAAACAATGGATGCTTTTGCGGAAAGTGGTGGTTGCGGCTTCAGTTTCGGGAACGGCTGTTCCGGTCATAGCAATAGTAGCTATGATTTCTTTGAAAGTCCTAAGCAGTCCCGCGGCCAGTCCGGCAGTACAAAAAGCAACAGAGTAAACACCATTTTCACTCGTGACCATTATGAAGGGGCGGCTCGGCATAACTCAAGCTGTGGCAGTGGCGCTGCAAGAAATAAAGGTCAATAAGATGTTTATAAAAAAGCTGTTACCTGGAATACAAAATTGGAAAAGACGATGAGAACTCTGAAATTACTCGGTTTCCTGCTAACCTATCCGACGGAAGATCACATACGAAATCTGAATGAATGTCAGCAGATTCTGAAGAATGAAAAATGGTTATCTTCGAAGTCAATCAAACGACTAGAAGGTTTTCTTCAGGAAATGAAGCGGACTGACCTGCTGGATTTACAGGAAGGGTATGTTGCCCTTTTTGACCGGACGCCCTCCCTATCCCTCCATCTGTTTGAACATGTCCACGGTGATTCAAGAGACCGTGGACAGGCACTGGCTGATTTGAGTGAACTTTTTCAGAATGTTGGACTATCTATTCAAATGGCCGAAACACCCGACTATCTTCCAATATTTCTGGAATTCTGTTCGATTCAGTCACAGGAAGACGCAAAAGAAAATCTAAATACCATAATAAATATTCTGTCTGCTTTGAAAAAACGTCTTGAGAACCGCCAGTCAAAATATGCCATAATTTTTGATGCAATCATCGAAACCGTTTCAAGAAAACCCGATGCTCGTGCCGTCGAGCAGGCAATCAGGCAGGCTTCAGGTGCGGCCTATAGCAATGCTCAGGTCGACAGAGAATGGGAGGAACAGTTCGCATTTGAAAATAATGGTTTAGACAATAATGGTGAGGCGGGCTGCCCAAGGGCGGATGAATTAGTCGCAAGATTTAGTGAATATCATGATACCAAAAGCGAAAGGATTACAAAATGAGCAGTGCACTGGATTTTTTCCTGTTTCAAATCTTTCCCTATATCTCAATTTTTGTTTTTCTGCTTGGGTGCTTATTACGGTTTGACCGTGACCCTTATTCGTGGCGAAGTAAGTCAAGCCAGTTTTTGCGCCGTAAGCAGCTGATTATGGGCAGCATTCTGTTCCATGTCGGTATTCTTTTTATTCTTGCCGGGCATGCGGTTGGGCTTTTAACCCCGATTGTCATATTTGATGCTCTGGGCATTTCCCATGGAGCTAAACAGATACTGGCAATGTCCGCCGGTGGTATTGCCGGTATTTTCTGTTTAGTGGGTATTTTGATGTTAATTCACAGACGTCTTTTTGACCATCGTATCAGAGCCAACAGCTCAATTGCTGACATAATGGTCTTGTTTCTGTTGCTGTTTCAGCTTCTTCTTGGTCTTATCACCATCACCGTTTCCATGCAGCATCTTGATGGCCATGAGATGGTGAAATTTATGGATTGGGCGCAACATATTGTCACTTTCAGGGGAGGTGCGCATGAATATATTTCGGACGTGGCCATTATCTTTAAGGCACATATCACTTTAGGTCTGTTTTTACTGGTGGTGTTCCCGTTCACAAGGCTGGTCCATGCCTTAAGTGTACCGGTAGGATATGTATTTAGGCCATATCAGATAGTCCGCAGGAGGGCCAAGTAATGTCAGCCGCTGCTCAGGATATTACTGTTAACGGTATTAAAATCTCTCCTGATGAAATAAATGCAGAGGTACAATATCATCCGGCAGATAATTTCTCGGAGGCGAAGTATAGGGCAACAAAGGCCCTTATTATCAGGGAGATTTTAATTCAGAGGGCGGCAGAGCTCGGATTATGTGAAAGAAAGAAAGCCATGAAAAATCCGGATAGCGTTATTGAAACCTTGCTAAGCCGCGAATTAAATGTTCCAAAAGCGGACGAGGAAACGTGCAGGCACTATTATGAGCAAAACAAGCATCGGTTTTTTACTTCTCCATTATTTGATGTATCTCATATTTTATACCTAGCCCCTCCGGATAATGCTGAACTTAGGCAACTGGCCAAAGAAAAAGCAGAATTTGCCTTAAAAGAAGTTATGCATATACCGGAAAGATTTGAACAGATTGCAAGGTCCGAATCCGCCTGTTCATCCGCTAAGGACAGCGGACGTCTTGGCCAGATAAGCAAAGGGCAGACAATGCCGGCATTTGAGGCGGCACTGCTTCGTCTTAAGGAAGGAGAGATCAGCCAGGAGCCCGTTGAGACAGCTGTAGGTTATCATATAATAAAGGTTAATAAAAGGGTTGAAGGGGCGCAGCTACCCTTTGAAAATGTTGTAGAGTGGATTAAAAGTGAGCTAGAGGAGAAAAGCTGGAACAAGGCTTTTCAGCAATATGTACAGCTTCTTGCGGGACGGTCAAAAATAGGCGGATTTCAGTTGGAGGGGGAAAAAACACCACTGGTCCAGTAAACTTGGGGGGCAGTGTTCCTATATGATTAAATGAAATAACGGAGATCATTTTGCAAAGCTTGTTTGAACATCCATTTTTAGGGCGGGGCTTTCGTCCTTTCTTTTTTCTGGGAGCGGCCTACAGTGTCATAAATATTTTTATTTGGGCTTTTATTTATTCAGGAAAAATTTCACCTCCGTCTTTTTATTTTGATCCGGTTTCCTGGCATTCCCATGAAATGATCTATGGCTTTGTCCTGGCCATAGTTTCAGGCTTTCTTCTGACCGCCGTTGCCAACTGGACCGGCGGTGCCCCGGCAAGACAAGTTCATCTAGCGGGTCTGTGTCTGTTATGGTTGTTTGGCCGCCTCGCTGTTAATATTGATATTGGACTGCCATACTGGGGGATTGTTATCGCAGAACTTCTTTTTCTTCCGGCATTGACAATTTCACTGACAATTCCTCTCTTAAAAAGCTGGAATACCCGAAATTTTATTTTCTTATCCTTCCTTACAGGTTTATTTGCGTGTGACCTGTGGTTTCTTCTGGTTCAGGAATTGGAACCACTTTATATCGCTATTATAATCATTCTGATGATGATTTCTCTGGTTGGGGGGCGCATCATTCCTGCTTTCACTGTTGGCGCCTTGCGTCAGACGGGGTTACATTTATACCAGACACCGCAGACTAAAATGGATGCGGCGGCACTCATTTCTTTGTTGGCGGTTGTTCTTTCAATTGCTTTATTCCCGAACAGCCTAGTATTGTTTTTTGCTGCCCTAATCTCTTCTCTTATTCATCTCATTCGGATGAGACATTATCATACTCTTAAAACACGACATGATCCAATGCTTTGGGTGCTGCATCTGGGATATTGCTGGCTGATTATTGGTTTATTTCTTATCTCATTGACCGGTTTGAATATATTGACAATGCCAATGATTATTCATGCTCTAACCATTGGAGCTATTGGAACGATGATTTTGGGGATGATCTGTCGTGTGACCTTGGGGCATACAGGCAGAAATTTAAAAGCCTCAAGATCTACGATGCTGGCATTTTCTCTTATCCAGTGTGCCGCTCTGGTCAGGGTTATTGGCCCCATTATCGTTCCCTCACAAAAAATCAATTTGGTAACATTGTCAGCTTCATTATGGGTGATATGCTTCATGATTTACCTGGTTGAATATTCACCTATGTTATTCAGCAAGCGTCCAGATGGAAGGGAAACGTGATCTAGTATTCATGAATTCCATTTTGCTTAATTCCGGATACTAAAAATCAACTTCTTGAAAAGGTAAAAGATAAGGCATTGTGCCAAGAGATGAGCATAATATAATAATATGAATGATTAGACAGGATGTTACAATGTATACTGAAGTCATTATTGTGACAATCAATGATTAACTTAGCAAGAAATGCAATAACTTATTGGCTTGAAAGAAGAAAGTGTGATGATGGTGCCCGGGGGCGGAGCGGATATCCATCATTTTTTATTAAATAATATCAATATGTTATGTAGGTGGTACAAAGTGCTATTGGAGCCATTTTTGTACCATTTATTGGATAATATAAAGTCATTTCTTGAACACCGCTTACTTAATACGAACGTAAAGTTCAATTAGATTATTCATATAAAAATTGAACAACAGAACATCGCAATTTTTCTTCTTCAGCACATCTTGACATGTGGTTTAGGTATAATCATTGTTAGATTATGAAACTATATATTAAAAATATGGTCTGTAACCGCTGCATTATGGTGGTGGAAGATATTCTTGCAAAAAGAGGGATAAATTCTGCGCGTGTATCGCTTGGCGAAGTTGATCTGGGAAATATAGTTATTTCTGAAACAGAAATTATTAATCTTGAGAAAGACCTTGAGAAGTTGGGGTTTGAGCTGATCAATGATAAAAAAAGCAGGCTGATCGAAAGCATAAAAAAAGCCGTTATTGACCTTGTTCAATTGCAGGACGGGCTTCATCATATAAATCTGTCTGAATATTTGGGCCGGCATATTGCCTATGAATATAATTATTTGAGCAGCTTATTTTCAAGCGTGGAAGGGATTACGCTCGAGCGGTATTTTATCCTGCAAAAAATAGAAAAGGTAAAAGAATTACTTGTCTATGATGAACTGACTTTAAGCCAGATAGCTTTTCAGACAGGCTATAGCAGCCTTGCACATCTTAGTAATCAGTTCAAGTCGGTAACCGGGCTCAGCCCGAGCCACTTTAAGAAACTGAAAAATACAAAACTTAGAAAAACGATCGATAATCTGTAAAATATATAAATCTTTCCCGGAGTTCTGTAACAGCTTTTGTGATATAATACTGTATCCTTGCTTTTAATATTATCATTTTGGAATAAATTAAATGCATAGCGAATGTAATCATAATCATACTAAAAAACAGGCCCATGACCCTGTATGCGGAATGACTGTTGATATTGCGACGGCAAAATATCAAAGCAGTTATAAAAATAATGACTATTATTTTTGTTCGTCACACTGCCATTCAAAATTTGAAGCCGATCCTGAAAAATATCTTGAAAAGAGCTCTGCGCCGGAGCAAATGCCGAAGGGTACCCAATATACTTGTCCCATGCATCCGGAAATCATTCAGGATCATCCAGGCGATTGTCCGATTTGCGGCATGGCGCTTGAGCCGATGGGTGTGTTCAGTGGTGATGAAGGGCCAAACCCGGAACTTGTTGATTTTACAAAGCGGCTGAAGATAGGGTTTATTGCAGCATTACCCGTATTCATCCTTGAAATGGGCGGTCATATTTTCCCTGCCATCCATCAACTCGTGGAACCCAAGTCATCCTATATAATACAGTTCCTGCTCGCCTCTGTTGTTGTTTTATGGACGGCCCAACCCATTTTTGTGAGGGGGTATAAGTCCGTTAAAACAATGAACCTGAATATGTGGACATTGATAAGTTTAGGCACAGGTGTGGCCTATCTTTACAGTATAGTTGCTCTTTTTCTTCCCGATATTTTTCCGGATCAGGTAAAGTCTGACCATGGCCTTGTCCCCGTATATTTTGAGGCATCCTCTGTCATTATCGTACTGGTGCTGCTTGGTCAGGTATTGGAGCTTAAGGCCCGTGAAAAAACAGGGGGTGCCATCCGCGCCCTTCTTGATCTTGCCCCTAAAAAAGCGATCAGGATTAAAAATGACGGAACAGAGGAAGAAGTACCCATTGAAGAAATAAATGTTGGAGACATAGTGCGTGTCAGGCCCGGCGAGAAAGTCCCGGTTGACGGTGAAGTGGTTGAAGGTCGTTCATTCGTTGATGAAAGTATGTTGTCTGGTGAACCGGTTCCGGTTGAAAAGTCAGTTGGTGATAAAGTTACCGGGGCTACTTTAAACACAAAAGGAAGCTTTAATTTTAAGGCCGAACGGGTCGGTTCTGAAACAATGCTGTCACAGATTGTAAATATGGTTGCGGATGCGCAAAGAAGCAGAGCGCCAATCCAAAAATATGCTGACCTGATTGCCAGCTGGTTTGTCCCGGCCGTTATTTTGTCGGCCGTTGTTGCATTCACAGTATGGTATATTTTTGGTCCCGAGCCATCCTTTACATTTGGCTTTGTGGCGGCTGTCTCTGTTCTAATTATCGCCTGTCCATGTGCCGTCGGCCTTGCTACCCCAATGTCAATCATGGTTGGTATGGGACGGGGCGCCCAATTAGGTGTACTCATTAAAAATGCCGAAGCGCTTGAGAGGTTTACAAGTGTTGATACCCTTATCGTTGATAAAACGGGTACATTAACAGTTGGAAAACCCGCCTTAACCGATGTTGTAGCGATGGATGGTTTTGAAGAAGAACAAATACTGAGTGTCGCCAGTGGACTGGAAAAAAAGAGTGAACACCCCCTTGCCACAGCGATCGTAAAGGGTGCCGAAAATAAAAACATTTCCGCCGCAGCAATTGATGATTTTGAAACGGAAACAGGCAAGGGTGTCAGTGGAAAATTTGACGGTAAGAAAGTTGCCCTTGGCAATAGTAAGATGATGGAATTACTGGGTGTTTCAACTGACGCTGCATTGGAACAAGCACAAACCTTAAGGTCAGAAGGCAAAACCATTATGATGCAAGCAATTGATAACAAACTGGCCGGGCTGATTGCGGTTGCTGATCCCATTAAGGAAACCACCCCCAAGGCACTGCTGGATTTAAAAAATGAAGGCCTTAAGATCGTTATGGTCACCGGGGATGAGGAAAAAACGGCCCGTGCCGTTGCGGCCAAACTTGCCATTGATGATGTTAAGGCAGGGGTCCTTCCGGCTGGAAAGGTTGATATTATTAAGAAATTACAGGCGGCCGGTGCAATTGTTGCTATGGCGGGGGACGGCGTAAATGATGCGCCAGCCCTTGCCCAAGCGGATGTCGGCATTGCCATGGGAACTGGCGCTGATGTCGCGCTTGAAAGTGCCAGCATCACTCTGGTGCGTGGTGAATTAAATGCTATTGTCCGTGCCAGAAGATTATCGGACGCCACTATGGGAAATATTAAACAAAATTTGTTTCTGGCCTTCATTTATAACGCGTTGGGGGTTCCCGTGGCCGCAGGTGTATTGTACCCGTTTTTTGGTATTTTACTCTCGCCGATTATTGCGGCAACGGCAATGAGCCTTTCATCACTATCGGTCGTCAGTAATGCCTTAAGGCTCAGACTGGTTAAAATGTAGAAAAAATGATTGAAATAAGAAGTAGGCTTTGTCATAACTTTTAAAACTATTGAAGGCGATTTATGCAGTTGAAACAGAAAATATTTACAGCACTTCTTATTTTGATTGTCCTTTCCGGACAGGCATTGGCCGCGCAAGGCGGGAGCAGCTGTGATATGAACATGCATAAAATGGATCATAAAATAATGTTCATGTCGTCAGGCAAGATGGATTGTTGTGATGACGATCCGGTATGTGCCATGGATTGCAACCTTGCTATCAGCTGCATACTGCCTGAATTTTCCTTAACCGGTTTTGAGTATGTTTCTACTCAGCAAATTGATATCCCAGTCATTTCAATAAGTTCCCAGCCTCTTACTTCTCTATTTCGTCCACCAATTTCTGCTTAACGCAGGATAAGTGTGTCTGATTGAGGTCAGTCCTCAATATTTCAGACCTGTTAGTGGAGAAATTCTTTTCTTAAGGAAAAAATCAAGATGCTCTGGCGTGAGCCAAGAGGAGTAAGACATAATGATTAGAACATTCATTATTATGGTTTTAGCAACTTTAACCATAGAAGGCCCGGTATTGGCCCAAAATACCAGTCAACCAATATATATCGAGCAGGCCGTAAAGCGTGCGCAGCAAAATGATCCCTGGATCGAGGGCAACAGACACATGGAGGACGCAACAAAATCCATGAGTGTGGCGGCAGGATCACTCCCCGATCCGCAGATATCATTGGGGCTTTCCAATGTGCCGACCAATAATTTTTCCCTTAATCAGGATGGAATGACCCAGATCAGGATTGGTGTTAGCCAGATGTTTCCCCAAGGGAATAGTCTCAATATCAAAAGAGAACAGCTAAAGCTTGAAGCGCACGCCTTTCCATATCAGAGACAGGATAGAAAAGCGCAGGTTAAGGTCACTGTCAGTGGATTATGGATTGAAGCCTACCGGGCGCAAAAATCCATTGAGCTGATAGAAAAGAATAGATCATTATTTGAACAGCTTTCGGAAATCGCCATGTCCAGCTACTCGGCCGCGATGGGAAAAACCAGACAGCAGGATATTGTCCGGGCGCAGCTGGAACTGACCCGGCTTAATGATCGGGTGACCATGCTAAATCAGTCAAAAGATACGTATATTGAAAAACTTTCAGAATGGCTTAGTGCTGAAAATGATAGTTTTTCAACCGTTATGATCGCTGATCAGATGCCCGAAATCCCTTTGCTGGCCCCTGAATATACCGATGATGCCGTAATGATAAATGATGAGGAATTTTTGAACCGTTTGAGCGATCATCCATTAATGAAAGCCCTTGAAAATAAAATTGATGCTACGGCTATGGGCGTTGATCTTGCCAGACAAAAATATAAGCCTTCCTGGGGGCTAAATGCCACTTATGGGCATCGAAGCAGTGATCCATTCGGCAACAGTCGGCCGGATAATATTACTGTGGGTGTTTCTCTAAGTGTCCCTCTCTTTACAGCAAACAGGCAGGATAAGGAATATAGTTCAGCCATTTCCATAAGGGAGGCCGTAAGAACCGAAAAATGGCAACTACTGCGAAAATTAAAAGCGGGCTTCGAAGCGTCAAAAGCAAAACTGATACGACTGGATGAAAGAAAAGCGCTTTTTGAAAATAAGCTGCTTCCCCAAATGAATGAGCAGGCCGAGGCATCCCTGACCGCCTATACCAATGATGATGGTGATTTTGCCGAAGTGGTCCGCGCCCGGATTGCAGAATTGAACGCAGAAATTGATGCGCTGAATATTGATGTCGATCGTCAGAAAACCATTCTTGAACTTAATTATTATTTCACAACGGCTGATACAGACAGCCTGACAGATAATGCCGATTTTGGAGAGCCAAAATGACACTGAATAAACAAAATATCCTTTTACTGATAATTGCTGCCATAGCCGGATCAATATTGACGCTTGTGGTCAGTTCATTCGTCGGCTTCACAGATGAGGGTGGTAATCAAGGAGGAGAACAAAAACCGCTTTACTGGGTCGCGCCGATGGACCCCAATTACCGACGCGATGAGCCGGGGCTGTCCCCAATGGGAATGGAGCTGGTTCCTGTTTATGCCGAAGATGCAAAAAACGGCCAGAATGATGAAGCCGGAACAGTAAAAATCTCGCCGGATGTGGTCAACAACCTTGGTGTTCGTACCACCACGGCAAAAATGCAAAATATTAGTTCGATTATAAAAACGGTAGGATATGTGGAATATGATGAAGATCAGCTTGTCCATATCCACCCGCGGGTGGAAGGCTGGATTGAAAAGCTTTATGTCAAAGCGACGGGTGACCCGGTAAATGCAGGGGAGCCGCTTTATGATCTATATTCACCAACATTAGTCAATGCACAGGAAGAACTGGTTGTTGCGCTCAGCCGAAACAATAGTCAGTTAATATCGGCTTCGGAAGATCGTTTGAAGTCGCTGCAAATTCCTGAAGGCACCATTGAAACCCTGAAAAAAACAAGAAAAGTAAAACAAACGGTGACCTTTTATGCCCCGAAATCCGGGGTTGTTGACAACCTGAATATCCGTCAGGGCTTCTACGTCATGCCGGGGACAACAATGATGTCGATTGGCAATTTGGATCAGGTCTGGGTTGAGGCTGAAGTTTTCGAAAGGCAGGCGGCATATGTCAAAAATGGCACGCCGGTTACCATGATGGTTGATTACCTTCCCGGTGAAAAATGGCAGGGTATGGTTGATTATGTTCAACCCGCATTGGACCCGATGACCAGAACGCTGAAAGTAAGGCTCCGGTTCGAAAATAAAAACGGCAGGCTAAAACCCAATATGTTTGCTCAGGTTGAACTGGATACTCGGCAGGATGGGGAAAGCCTGATTGTACCGAAAGATGCGGTAATCAGGACCGGGGGTAATGACCGGGTTGTTCTTGCCCTAGACGGCGGTAAGTTCAGGTCCGCTATCGTTAGAATTGGGCGTGTTGATGACCAGAATACGGAAATATTATCGGGTATCAACGCGGGGGATAAGGTTGTGGTATCTGCGCAGTTCCTGATCGATTCAGAATCCAGTAAAACGGCTGATTTCAAGAGAATGGATCATAATGATAATCAGGACGATGTCACAATGAATATGGGGTCTTCTCTTGACGATCCGGAAAACTGGACGCTCGCCAAAATCAACAGCGTGGATATTGAAAACCGTACCGTAAACTTGACACACGGCCCTATTAAAAATCTGGGAATGATGGGTATGACTATGAATTTCAGCATCGCCTTGTCAATTGACATATCTACCCTTGGCGCAGGATCGGAAATTGAAATGATCGTTGAAAAACCAAGTGACGGCATGTTTGAAGTCACGCACATTAGGCCAGCTGGTAAAGAGTAGGAAAAATCATGATAAAAGCATTAATTCACTGGTCGGTCGCCAATCGTTTTATTGTCCTTCTGTCCACAGCTATTTTGATTGCCATCGGGTTATATTCGTTAAGGAATACGCCGGTTGATGCCATCCCCGATCTTTCGGATGTGCAGGTCATCATTAAAACAAATTACCCCGGGCAGGCGCCGCAGGTGGTTGAGGATCAGATCACCTATCCGCTGACAACCGCCATGCTATCCGTGCCGGGAGCTGTAACTGTTCGTGGCTACTCATTTTTTGGAGATAGTTATGTATACATTATTTTCGATGAAGATACGGACCTTTATTGGGCGCGCAGCCGCGTGCTTGAATATTTAAGCCAGGTTGCACCTACACTTCCGTCTACTGCAACGTTAAAACTGGGGCCTGATGCCACCGGGGTAGGATGGGTTTATCTTTATGCGCTAGTTGACCGAACCGGAAAGCATGACTTAAGTGAGCTTCGTTCAATACAGGACTGGTTTTTAAAATTTGAACTTCAGACGGTTCATGGTGTATCTGAAGTGGCGCCGCTAGGCGGGATGGTCAAACAATATCAGGTAAAGGTTAATCCTGATAAATTAAGAGCCTTTGGTATTCCGCTTTCACACATTCAGACGGCTATCCAGAGAGGCAATCAGGAAATTGGTGCCTCGGTCATCGAAATGGCAGAAGCGGAGTATATGATCAGTGCTTCCGGTTATCTTCAGAATGAAGAGGATATCGGCAATATCCCACTTGGCGTTAACCAGAACGGGACGCCGTTACTGCTTAAGGACGTCGCTGAAATTGGAACGGGTCCGCAAATGCGCCGTGGTATTGCAGAGCTAAACGGTGAAGGTGAAACAGTAGGTGGCATCGTCATTATGCGTTTCGGTGAAAATGCAGAAAAAACCATAGAAGGGGTAAAAGCAAAGCTTGAACAGTTAAAACAGGGTCTGCTGGAAGGGGTAGAAATTGTGACGGTCTATGATCGTAGCGGCCTGATTGACCGGGCCGTTGACAATCTCTGGCAAAAACTGATTGAGGAATTTGTCATAGTTGCGCTTGTCTGTGTCGTTTTTCTTTTTCATTTAAGATCATCGGTGGTGGTAATCATCAGTCTGCTGACAGGCATCCTAACCGCCTTTATCATAATGCATTTACAAGGCTTAAATGCCAACATCATGTCACTTGGGGGTATTGCCATTGCTATTGGCGCCATGATTGATGGGTCCATTGTTCTGATTGAAAATATGCACAAGCATATGGAGAGAACGCCCCTTACCAACGAGAACAGGTGGCAAATAGTTGCCAAGGCTGCAAGCGAGGTTGGTCCCGCTCTTTTCTTCAGCTTGTTGATTATTACGGTCAGTTTCCTGCCCGTTTTTACACTTGAAGCGCAGGAAGGCCGGATGTTTTCACCACTTGCTTTTACCAAAACCTATGCCATGGCGGTATCGGCAGGGCTGGCTGTTACACTTGTACCGGTTCTTATGGGGTATTTTATTCGCGGAAAAATTATGCCTGAACATAAAAACCCGATAAACCGCTTTCTGACCAATCTTTATATGCCTTTTCTTGGCATAGTTCTTAAATTTCCTAAATCAACACTGGCCGCGGCATTGGTTATTCTTATGGTGGGTTTCTGGCCGGTTAACAAAATTGGTAATGAATTTATTCCCCCCCTTGATGAAGGGGATTTGATGTATATGCCAACAACTTATCCCGGCATATCGATTGGTAAGGCGCGAGAACTGTTGCAGCAAACCGATAAATTAATAAGCACCGTGCCGGAAGTGGAGCTGGTCATGGGTAAAATTGGACGGGCCGATACGGCAACCGATCCGGCACCGCTGACCATGATTGAAAGTTTTATAAAACTGAAGCCGAGGGAAGAATGGCGGCCGGGCCTGACCACTCAGGACATTATAAACGAACTGGATGCGCTGGTTAAGTTTCCGGGAGTTACCAACGCGTGGGTTATGCCCATCAAAACCCGGATCGATATGCTGGCAACCGGAATAAAAACACCAGTGGGCATTAAAATTGCCGGGCCGAAGCTTTCCGTTATAGAGGATATCGGACGAAAGCTTGAAGGAATCCTGCCCACTGTTCAAGGGACAACCTCCGTTTATGCGGAGCGGGTGGCGGGTGGCCGCTATGTCAAGATCGATATTGATCGTGAAAAATCAGCACGTTACGGTCTTAATATTGCTGATGTCCAACAGGTTATCGCTACGGCCATAGGGGGAATGGATGTGACACAGACGGTTGAGGGCCTTGAAAGATACCCGGTTAATATCCGCTATCCACAGGATTACCGGAATGGACCGGAGCAGCTCTCCCTGCTGCCGATTGTGACCCCGAAAGGGCAGCGTATATCTCTTGGGGATGTGGCACATATTTATATTGAGGATGGTCCCCCCGGCATTAAAAGTGAAAATGCCCGGATAAACGGCTGGGTTTTCATTGATATTGCCGACGTTGATGTCGGCAGTTATGTGAAATCCGCTCAGGCCGCCGTTCAGGAACAGCTTGATCTGCCGCCCGGATATTCCATCAACTGGTCAGGTCAATATGAATATATGCTTCGCGCACAGGAAAAGCTTAGTTATGTGGTGCCGCTCACCCTGATGATCATTATTGTATTGCTCTATCTGAATTTTCGTAATTTTACAGAAGTCGCCATCATTATGGGAACGCTGCCACTGGCTATGGTTGGCAGTATCTGGCTTATGTATCTGGAAGGATATAATTTTTCGGTAGCTGTTGGGGTCGGTTTTATTGCGCTGGCGGGTGTTGCCGTTGAAATTGGTGTGATCATGCTGGTCTATCTTAATCAGTCCTATAATGAATATCTTGATAATTGCAGGGATAAGGATATTCAGCCGGATGATAAAGGACTTGTAAAATCTGTCCTTCATGGTGCCGGTCTACGTATCCGGCCGGTGATGATGACGGCGGGTTCTGTCATTGTCGGGCTTCTACCCATTTTTTATGGCTCTGGTACGGGTTCCGAAGTGATGCGCCGAATTGCCACCCCGATGGTAGGCGGTATGGTCAGTGCCATGGTGCTTACGCTTCTTGTCGTCCCGGTCATTTATTATTTATGGAGGAAAAGGACTATTTAGTTCTGGGTATAAATTGAATTATTGCATTGAAGTGATGGTGCCCAGGGGCGGATTTGAACCACCGACACGCGGATTTTCAATCCGAAGAAGTTATTTTTTTATTAAGTAGCCCCGTTGTAGCCAATGTAAGTTTTAAAAAATAATTTTTCTCTTAACTTGTTGAAAACATTGGCGCACCCGACGGGATTCGAACCCATGACCTCTGCCTTCGGAGGGCAGCACTCTATCCAGCTGAGCTACGGGTGCGCGGTTGGTAAGTGTGGCGCAGACTACTTAATCCTGACAGGAAAGGCAATGGTTTAAAAAATAAAAAACCCCCACTATTTGGTGGGGGTTTCATTTTGCGTATTTCAGGCAGATTAAAGCGCGCTTGCGTGGCCTTCAAGATAGCTGGCGACTCCCTCAGCGGATGGCTTCATACCCTCATCCCCCTTGTTCCAGCCGGCAGGGCAAACCTCGCCATGCTCTTCGGTAAACTGTAATGCTTCGATCATACGGAGGCTTTCATCGACATTGCGGCCAAGCGGCAGATCATTAATGACATAATGACGGATATTACCGGATTTATCGATCAGGAAAGACCCACGATAAGCGACTGCGCCATCCTTAAGGACGCCATAATCAGAAGCTATTGATTTTGTGATATCGGCCACCAATGGGAAGTTGATTTTGCCGATGCCGCCTTTTTCAACCGGTGTATTACGCCAGGCATAATGTGAAAACTGGCTGTCAATGCTGACACCGATCACTTTACAGCCGAGGGCTTTGAATTTGTCCATACGGTTCGAAAAAGCAATAATTTCAGACGGACAGACAAATGTAAAATCAAGCGGATAAAAGAATACCAGACCATAATCACCATCAAGATAGTCATGCAGGTTTAAGGATTTAATTTCGTCATTTTCCATGACGGCCTGAGCGGTAAAGTCCGGGGCTTTCTTATTTATAAGCGACATTATGGTCTCCATTTTTATGTGTGAGTGATTTTCTGATAATCATTAGAATGATTGTAAAATAGAGATTTTGCCACTCTATTTCAAGGAGTTTATTGTTAAAATAAAATGAAAAAAAGACCTCTTTTTTACTTATTAGTCAATGAGTATATCGCCAAGCCGATTATCCACCGTCAGTAATGTGTCATTATATTCGAGAGATGGTACCGCCCCGAATTTTTCCGTGAAATTATCGATAAATTCCTTTGTAAAAAAAGCTTCGGCATTGGCACGTGAATCCCACAAATATACGGAAAGGCCATCACCGGTTTTTTCATCATAGCAAAATTGTTTGCTGTGAAGATGGGGCATATCTTTGAACTTATTTTGGGCTGACTGCATCATGATTTCCATAACATCTGAGCGGGGCGGAATATTGGACAGGTGGTAGCGCACCAATACTGTGGCCATAATTATTTCCTTTCTTTTTTATTTTTGGCAGTGTCGGGTGTTGATCCCAATTCAGCCATTGTGCTTTATTTTTTGGAAGGGTAAAAGTAAATAATGGATCAGGCCCTTAAAAATAAATTCCTACCGAAAAATGGCACTGTGCGTTTTTTTGACGTACAGGACGGCATGCGGCTGCGGGTCGGCCATTTCCCAGCTGAACATGAGGAAAAAGGCACCATTCTGCTGGTGAGCGGGCACCGCGAATTTATTGAGAAATATACTGAGTTTATAGAAGCGCTTCAGGCACGTGGCTTTACGGTATATGCTTATGACCACCGGGGACAGGGGCTTTCCGGGCGACTGCTGAATGATCCGCTAAAAAGTCATAATCCCGATTTTGGTGCTCTGGTCCGGGATATGAATCAGATTGTTGAAGAGATAATAAAACCGGAATTGAAGACGGGTCCATTATATTTAATCGCCCATTCCATGGGCGGGCAAATTGGCTTTCGATACTTGCATGATTATCCCGGTGTGTTCAAGCGGGCTATTTTACTGGTGCCTTTTTTTGATCTGGTTGCCAGTTCCACACTGATTGCCGGGCTTGCCAAAATTTATTTTAAGCTGGCCAACCTGCTTGGGTTTTCATCATCTTTTGCGCCCGGGCAGCCCAGAAACAGGAGAATGATTGATCATAAAACCGCTTTTAGCCAGCTGACCCATGACCGGCAAAGATATAATTGGGCAGAGCAGGCAATTGACCAAAATCCCGGTCTATTTATCGGCGGTGTGACTTACGGCTGGCTCGCAGGCGTTATCAAAAGCTTTAAAATCATTCAGTCACCGGGTTATGCCGATGCTATAAAGATACCTGTACTGGTATTGCTGGCAGAAGAGGAATTTGTGGTCAAAAATGAAACCACATTACGTCTTTTAAATGATGCGAAGAATATCGAAATTGAAACCATCGCCGGTTCCCGCCATGAAATGTACCGTGAAATCGATCCGATCAGGAATCTGGTGCTTGATAAAATTGTGAATTTTTTCACGCCTTAATTCCTTTTTAGCACTTTTTTTAATATCCGTTTTGGCACATCTTTTCCTGCTGGACGTCTGGTATAATCAGGCGTAGAGTTTTTACTTATATTTTGGTCATTTTTTGAGGGAGAGGAAAATGAATGCTTTTACACTGGAAAATCCGGTTTTTGTTACCTATATGATTGCGGCCGCCATTATGGTACTGAAAATTATGGGGCAGGGCTGGATGACCGTTTACCGGATGCTTAAAAGTAATTCAGGGCTTGTAAGCCCGGAAGATATTCAGGTGGGTCTTATCAATAAGGATCCGAAACCGGAGCAACTTGAACTCAATGATTATGTTGATCGCTCGCGTCGGCTTCACCGTAATGATCTTTAAAATATTCCGGCCTTTCTGGCAATAGGACTGTTTTATGTGGTGATTGGCCCAACATTGATGATGGCGCAGATTATGTTTTATGGATTTGTTACCACAAGGCTAATACACACGATTGTTTATGCCACCAAACAGACTCATGAAGTGCGCGCCACATTTTATACGATCGGTTCGGTGATTGTGATTATTATGGCCGTGCAGGTACTTTTGGCCGGGATGGAATATTTATAAATCACTTGTCGTGATGTTAAGCAGTTTAACAACCTGCTCATGCAGGCGCTTATCACCGCAGGCAAGGACCTGGCCTCCCTTATCACAGGGGCCGCCCTGCCAGTTGGTGACAATGCCGCCTGCGCCCTCAATAATCGGGATGAGTGCCTGAATATCATGAGGTTCAAGGCCGCTTTCAATAACAATATCGATAAAACCTGCCGCGATCATGGCGTAAGCATAACTGTCATAGCCATTTCGCATCATTTTTGCCCGTGACGCCACACGGAAAAAAGCATCCTGTTCAACGGGTCCGTTAAATAACTGCAACGGGTCTGTGGTTGAAATCGTTGCTTTAAAGATATCATCACATGGCCGGGCAGAGATTTTAGTGCCGTTAAAAAACGTCCCCCTTGAAGTTCCAATATAGCGTTCTTTTAAATAAGGCTGATCCAGCAGGCCCACGATCGGTTTATGGCCGTCATGAAGGGACACCAGTGTTGCCCAGGTAGGAATGCCGGTAATATAGGCGCGGGTGCCGTCAATCGGGTCAATCACCCATGTAAAGTTACTGCCTTTCTGTTCAGCTGCCTGTTCTTCGCCGCTGATATTATGGTCGGGAAAGCACGTCCGGATAAGTTCACGTATCGCTTTTTCGGTATTCTGATCAGCGATGGTGACAGGATCGAAACTTGTGCCGAGTTTGGAGCCTTTGTTTTCAACGTCAATGTGTTTTTTGAAATATTTCAGACTTACGGCAGCGGCGGCATTGGCCAGTTCATGCATAAAATCCGTATATATTTTCAGATCGTCCTGATCACTCATTATAAAATCCTTGAAACTGTCTTCTGTGTTTCAAGGATTTTGGGAAATTTGTCAAGCAGGGAAGGCTGTTTATTCTTTGCCTATGCGCGGGGCGCCGCTCTGACTGGTGCCGAAGCTTTTATTAAGCACCATTGTGCTGTCTTCGGCAAGGCTGATTGATTTTGCAAGCATTCCCAATATTTCGATGTTGTTGTTCAGGACATGCTGTGCTTCCGGCCTGCTGTCATCCATAATTTTTGTTGCACGATAAATAATATCGTTTCTTACTTTTCTCAGAACGTCTTCGAGCTTGTGGCCATTTGGGTTCTGGTCAGACGATAAAAAATGGGTCATTTTTTCCTCATTCGGCTAATGAACTTCGGCAATCAATATACCAATAGCCAGTTAATGATCGGTAAAGGATTATCAAAATTTATCGATTGGTTGCTTTTACGACCAGCAAATTTTAACTGGTTAAGCGATGCTCAAATTTTCTGATGATTACTCTGGACTTGGGTAATATGATCGTTGCAACAGTTCCAACGCCAAGCTCACTTTCCAAGGTGAAATTGCCGCCATGCAGTTCGGTTAATTTTTGAACGATTGAAAGCCCAAGACCGGTGCCTTCCTCATTTATATCAAAAGAATTTTCAATTTGTTCAAAAGGATTTTTGACCTGTTCAATTCTGTCAGCCGGAATGCCGATACCGGTATCCGAAATTCCGATTTTTACGGTACCGTCCGACAGAATGCAAAGCAAGCAATTAACTTTTCCGCCTGAATTAGTATATTTTATGGCATTGGATAATAAATTTATGATTACTCTTTTAAGGGCATTGTTATCCCCAAGACAAATAGCTGATGTTCTTCTATAGCTAAGCAGTATGTTTTTTGAATTCGCAATCGGTTGTACCATTTTTAATGCATCAACAATACAATCATTCAGATCAAATTCTTTTTCAAGCAACTGAAGTTTTCCAGCTTCGATTTTTGAAAGGTCCAGAATGTCATCAATGACAGTTGCCAGGTGCCTGCTGCTGTTAATGATATCTGATAAATATTCTTTATATTTCGGTTGTTTAATTTCGCCGTAAATGCCAGAATTGATAAATTCCGAAAATCCGATAATGGCATTTAACGGGGTTCTGATTTCATGACTCATATTTGCAAGAAAAGCAGATTTCGCCGTGTTGGCTTGTTCTGCTTCTTTCTGTGATTTTTTTAATTCTTTCTCAATTATAATGCGGCGGTTTACTTCGCGGCGCAGTCCCGTATTCCATATCAGGATAATTATTGTAATAAAGATCAGAAATCCGGCGATAGCGATAATTGGAGTATAATTTAGTTTTGGCTGTGGTTTGCGTGACATCCATTGATGATTTATGGCTGTTTTTTCCATGGCTGAAATAGCATTAATCGCCTTGTCAATTGCACTGGTCAGTAAAGTAAGGTCAGATCTGATACCGATTGTTTCCTCAATCTTGTATGGAGATTCACCAACTGTGACAATGTCATCAATTCCTTCTTCCGCCATTATTGGAGAGGCTACCAGGATGCTGCCAATAAATGCTTCTACCTTATTTTTTTCTATAAGGATAAGAGCATCTCTGATTGTTTCCACTTCGATAACATTAATTTCCGGATAGTCCTGTTTTATAAATGCGGTGACGGCAAATCCTTTAACCTGTGCAATGGTCTTGCCTTTAAGATCATCCATCGTCGTATAAGTCGAATTTCTGTTTTTTGAAAGGATCATATTGGTCAGAGACAAATAAGGATCACTGAAGTTTAGGTACCTGCTTCGTTCAGGCGTCATACTTGCAGCGGAAATAATATCGGCGTCCTGAGTTTTTATCATTTCATAGCCTTCGGGCCAGCTTTGGTTTCCAGCCCAGATAAAACGTACGCCCAGTATTTCGGAAATTTTATCAAGATAAGAACCGGTAATACCGCTTATTTTTCCCTCTTCTGTAATAAATTCGAGAGGTGTTAAATTTGGAACAGCAGATACGCGTATGGTATTGTTCTTTTTAAGCCAGTCTTTTTCCTCCTCGGTAAGGCTAACTATCTGATTTTGTGTGGACTGTGCCTGCCATTTATTGACGATCAAATTATATTCATCGTCCGTCACAGCGGCCATACCTTTTTCAAGAATTGAAAGAAGAATGGGAAGGTCATTTCTTATAGCCAGACGTACCTGATTGGCGGGAGTGGAGGCTGGTAATATGACATCACCGACAAGTTCCAGATCGGCCATGAAATTTTTATTAATCGTATAATTCACAACGGGAATGCGCCCGACATATAAATCAATGGTTCCACTTGAAAGCGCAATGAGTGCTTCTAAAATATTGGAATATTCAACAACCCTGATGTTTGGGTAATTCATTTTATAGGTTGTTTCAGTTCCTGATGAACTGATTACGCCTACGGTCTTGCCAATGAGATCCGAAGGTGAGCGAATTCTTGTGCTCCCTTTTTTGGCAAAATAGCCCAAAGAAATATTCAGGTAAGGTTTTGAGAAAAGGAAATATTTATCCCGTTGTTCCGTTTCGATCAGGCTGTGGATGATATCAATTTTCTTTTCTTCGGTTTGTTTATGTAATTCATCCCAGCTGTATCCGTTAATATATTCTGCACTTAGTCCTACATTTTGCAGAACCAGATTAATATAATCAATGGAAAAACCCGTGGCTTCGCCCCCCTGAACAAAGTCAATTGGGGCCCAGTCCATTTGATTTGTTACACGGACAACAGGATGACTGGAAACCCATAATTGTTCCTCTGCCGATAAAATAAACTTTTCTGTATTTCTGTTTGTCTGTGAATAGCTTTCCGATGAACAGAAACAAAAAAATGCGAGTGTAAAGATCAATAAATCTGATCTTACCTGAATAGAAATAAGTTTTTTTAGAAAAGCAAATATCAAAATTTCTTTAAATCCCCACACTACCCGTTTAAAACTATTCAGGTATTTTAGGGTAAAGAGATTAAATCAATCTTAACTTTGCACGCTGATAGTTACTGGCCAGCGGCTCTTGCGGCTTTCTTTCTTTCATGTGGAATAAGAAAGCGTTTTCTCAGACGTATACTTTTCGGCGTTACTTCCACCAGTTCATCATCCTGAATATAGGCAATGGCCTGCTCAAGGGTCAATCTGCGTGGAGTGGTCAGCTTGATAGCATCATCCTTGCCCGCAGCACGGATGTTGGTCAGCTGCTTTCCTTTAAGCACGTTAACATCAAGATCGTTCGACCGTGAATGTTCACCGATAATCATGCCTTCATAAACTTCTTCCTGCGGATCAATCATAATGACACCGCGGTCTTCAAGTCCCCAAAGGGCATATGCAACCGCTTTGCCCATCCCCATGCTGATCAGAACGCCGACCCGGCGACCCTGTATTGGGCCTTTATAGGGGCCATAGCTGTGATAAGTACGGTTCATGATACCGGTTCCGCGGGTATCGGTCAGAAATTCGCCGTGGTAGCCAATAAGACCACGTGACGGGGCGATGAATGTAATTCTGGTTTTTCCGGCACCGGAGGATCGCATGTCGATCATTTCCGCTTTGCGTTCTGCCATTTTTTCAACGACGACCCCAGAATATTCCTCGTCCACATCAATCACCACTTCTTCGTATGGTTCTGTGCGGCCGCCCTTTTCGTCCTGCTGATATAAAACGCGTGGACGTGAAATGGAAAGCTCAAAACCCTCCCGGCGCATGGTTTCAATCAGAACGCCAAGTTGAAGCTCGCCACGCCCGGCGACATCAAAGCTGTCCTTGGTTTCACTTTCGGTGATTTTTACGGCGACATTGCCTTCTGCTTCGCGCTCAAGCCGATCACGGATCATACGTGATGTAACTTTGGTGCCTTCGCGTCCGGCAAGCGGGCTGTCATTGACGGAAAAGCGCATCGACAGGGTCGGTGGATCAATCGGTTGTGCCTGAAGCGGCTTGCTTACTGACGGGGCACAAATGGTGTCGGCAACCGTACCAATGGAAAGTCCGGCAATGGCAATAATATCACCGGCGATGGCCTGCTCAACCGGGACACGCTCAAGCCCCTCGAATGACATAAGTTTGGTGGCGCGGGCGGTTTCAACCACTTCACCGGACTGGTTAATCACTTTGATCGGGTCGTTGACTTTTACCTTTCCGGTTTGGACACGGCCGGTCAGCACCCGGCCCATGAAATTATCACGGTCAAGCAGTGTCGCAAGCATGGTAAAGGGCTCGTCAATAATTTCCTTGGTCCGCATGGCCGGTTTTTCATAATAATTAATCAGCGTTTCAAAAAGCGGATCCAGATTTTCCCTAGGTCCGTCAAGGTCAAGTGAAGCCCAGCCATCACGGCCGGAAGCATAAAGCATAGGAAAATCAAGCTGATCTTCATTGGCGTCAAGACTGACGAACAGGTCAAAAATCTCATCATGGACTTCGTCAGGGCGGCGGTCAGGTTTGTCAATTTTATTGATGACAACAATGGGCTTAAGGCCAAGGGCCAGAGCCTTTCCGGTCACGAATTTTGTCTGCGGCATTGGCCCTTCGGCACTGTCCACCAGCAAAATAACTCCATCCACCATGCTTAAGATCCGTTCAACCTCACCACCAAAGTCGGCGTGGCCCGGCGTATCAACAATATTGATACGGTGATCGCCCCAATCGACAGCTGTGCATTTGGCAAAAATGGTAATGCCGCGTTCTTTTTCGATGTCGTTGCTGTCCATAGCACATTCTTCGACTTGTTCATTGTCGCGGTACATACCGCTTTGTTTGAACATGGCGTCGACAAGGGTTGTTTTGCCGTGGTCAACGTGGGCAATAATGGCAATATTGCGTAAGGTCATATTGTGGCTCTCTATCTTTGATGCCTGAGTTAAAGTGCGCGCAGTATAGAGATTCTTTATGACAAGTCCATTTAAACCGCAAAATAATTGAATATTGTCTGATAAAGCCTGTTATTCCGGGGCTTTTTCCCATTCAAAATCACGGTTTTTGACATATTTTTCAAACCAGGACATTTCCACATTCATTTTTCCAAGATAATGTCTGAGTTCCTTCCAGATATGATTTTCACGGGGGACAATATAAAGGTCCGTGTCCACCCCGTTTGATTTCAGGGCGCGGTAAAGTTCGATGGACTGCTGTTGCGGCACACGGGTATCAGCGCCACCGACAATAATCAATGTCGGTGTTTTGACATTTGAAATATCCTTAAGCGGTGAATTGTCCCAATAACTGTCAATAGGGGCATCCTTCTGCCAGGGTGTGCCACCGAACCATGGTGTTCGGTAAATACGGGTGTCGGACTGACTATACATGGATATCCAGTTTGCTGTTCCCGCTGCGGATGAGGCGGCCTTAAATCTGTTTGTAAATGTTATCAGTTTATTGGTCATATGGCCGCCTGCACTATAACCCATTTTGACAAGATTATCCCCGTCAGCAATTCCCTGATCAATCAGATAATCAATACCGGCCATTACATCCAGATGAGACTGGTTGAAATAATGACCGACCATGTCACGAACAAAAGCATCACCATACCCCAGACTGCCGCGATAGTTCGGCCGTAAAATGACATAACCGTTTGCCGCCAACACTGTGGCATAGGACGTCGGGCTATATATGCCCCACTGATCGGAAGAGCGCGGACCGCCATGGGTTTGAACCACCAGTGGATATCGGCGGCCTTTTTTATAGCCGTTCGGATAAATAATTGTCCCTTCGACGGTGACACCATCGTCGCCTTTCCACTGAACCACATTCTGTTCGGGCAGTTCAAAATCCTTTTCCAGATGATCAAAAATGGCTGTTATTTTTTTAGGCGCACCATTATTCAGATACCAGAAATCACCATTATTATGGGCGGTTCTTAATGACATAATATGACGGTTTGTGTTCGGATCATATTGCCAGCTTGATACCGTATGTTTGCCGTCTGTTAACTGTGTTATTTTCCCGTCTGAAAGATTGACACTGAAAAGCTCATTATGGACGCCAAGATTGGCTTTAAAATAAATGCATTTGCCGTCTTTTGACCAATGTGCGTCCTGAATATCATGATCAAAACTGCCTAAAAGCTGTTTTATTTCACCGCCACTTGCAGGCACAATAAACAGGTTGCTTTCAAAATAGGGCTGGTCATTTTCATCAGTCCAGGAAAGATAGAGAATTGTGTTATTATCCGGTGACAGTTCAGCGCCGATTTCATAATTTTTATTATCGGTAATTCTTTTTTGGTTGCTACCGTCACGGTCCATAGTCCAGATTTCTGCGTCAAGGTCAGCATCAAGAAGCGGGTTTGGGGCTTTATGAAAAACGATATGTTTGCCGTCACGGGATAAATCAAATCTGTTTACGCTGTAATCACCTTCTGTAATGCGGCTTTCTTCACCATTGATGAGAGAGATTTTCCAGAGATGGCGTTGCTGATAATTTTGTTCAAACTTGTAAATATCATCCTTTTTTTCTTCACGTTTTTTCTCATTATTATCCTGTTCATCACGGGCCAGAAAATATATTTCCGTTCCGTCCGCTGACCATTCGGGGGAGGTTATACCTGTCAGATGATTGGAAAGTCGCTCGGCTTCACCGCCATCGGACGGCATTAAATATATCTGATTGGTTTTGTCATCACCGCGGCTGCTTAAAAATATAATTTTACTACCGTCCGGTGACCAGCGTGCAGACGTGGTGTTCCAATTTGCCGATGTCACCTGCAAAAGCCTGCTGCCGTCAAGGGACGCGAGCCAGATTGTTGAAATTTCAGTATTTTTCTGCCAGTCGGCTTGCTGTTTTTCAAACAGGATGTTTTTGCCGTCCGGGGAAATCTGTACGTCCCTGACGCTGGGAACATTGAGCATGTCGACCAATGTCATGGTTTTGGCATTTGCATTGATACTGGTTAGAATAACAACAATTACGGTCAATAAATATTTCATAATTCTGCCCCTCCGAATAATATGGAATTGAGCCTATCAGGTCATTTTATCAATTGCAAACTTAAGAGAAGAGCCAGGCAAAGCCGATAGGAAGCCCGGGCAATACAAGCCGGATCAGCGGTGTGGCATAATCACTGGGTAACATATTAATGATATTTTCAGTATAGAAAATCGCTGTCAGAATGATCAATGATAGGGCAAGGCCTGGATCAACATTAAACATCTGCATCGCCACGCTCAGAATGATCAGATAGCCCGGGTAAAGGGCTGATGCACCGAATGTAAATTTGGGTTTTGGAAAATTCAGAATCAGATAAGTGCCAAGCGACGCAATTAAAATCATCATGATATTTTCACTAAGCGGAATGTTGGAACCTTTGGCCACAACATAAAGCCCGACTGCCGTCCAGAACAGTGCGACTGGTGCCTGAAGATCATTATACTGAATTTCTTCTAATTTTAAAAACAGGATGATCGATATAATCGTAATATAGGCAAGCGAGAATATATCAGCCCGGATAACCGGGAAGGCGCCATTATTCGAATATATCCAGAACACAACCAGTATCATCAGGGCGATATGGATCTGCGGAGAAAGGAAGCTGATTTTGGGATATCGGTCCTGAAGAAAGCCAAAGCAGAGCGAAATCAGACAAATAAAGAATAACTGATCGGTATTGGTACGGATTGGCAGGGTCGGCAGTCCGTAAAAAAGCAAAAGGGTGACTATGAAAGCAATAATCAGGGATGAATTGGCAAGTGTATGCCCAAGTCCTTCGCCGGCAAAAAAACGAAATAGAGCATGCCCGATAACAGTTATCAGGCAGGGCAGGACCATCAACATGACAATTGGGTTATTGAAATCAAGCACTTGTTACATTTCTTTCCAGATTATTCCAGCAAGATAAAATTATATGAAATGGACTCGATGAACAACTGCCAATTTATCCGGGATAATTTTTTTCATCTTTTGAATTTTTAAAAAGCAAAAATATCTTAGAAAATTCACAAAAAATTGATCGTTGTATTTATGTGGCAATTCACGAGTAATTATTGTTAACTATTTGATTTATAAAGAGAAAAGTATAACTTTAGATTGTTGCATAAAAGACACAGTGTGATAATAATGTTTTACTTAAGTTGTTGTAAAATAATGAGAAAATTAGGCTTGCAATCCGGGAAATAATTCTTATCTATGTATGTACAGGGTTCTAGGTGTAGGAACCTTGTAACCGCTCAACAGAGCATTTCCTCCCTAAACTTGGGCCATCCTGATTTTCAGGATGGCCATTTTTATTTGGTATTATTATTTTGGTTGACGAGAGCTTCAATATTCTCATCAAGATGATAGCAAAGTGAACTAATGATGATTTTCAGCGGTTCAAAATATTTGTTTAAAGTCCGGTTTTTTTCATCCATATAAAGCGATTTTTTAATTTCAATCTGGATGGCATGACGGTTAGATGCAGGATCAGAATAATGATCCGTATTATAACCGCCGGCGAACGGTGTGTTATGGACGACGGTAAGATCATATTTCTTAAAATGATCAGCGACAAAGCGTGTAATAGCGCTATGGCAGCTTTTCCCGTGTAAATCCCCGAGAATAATATCAGGTTGTTTCGTAGAGGATATCTTATGGTCAAGAAATTCATAGGATGGCATGGAGTGGCAGTCTACCAGCAGTGAATAGCCGAATTTTTCATGATCTTCATTAATGAGACTGCCGAGTTTTTCATGAACAGGAATATAATAGTCATCAATAATTTTCTGAGCATAGGTAAAAGGAATTTTATCCTTATAAATTTCTTTTCGGTTATAAGCCAGCTTGGCAATGGACCCATATCCCAGTTTAACTTTTGTACTTTCAGAAAGCAGCGGCGAAGATATATCCCCATAAAACATTGTGGGATCGAGTTCATAAGCCGAGCGATTTGTGTCTATAAAACTGCGGCCAAAATGATTTTTAAATAATTGTGAGCCGTTATTGCCGACTTCATCAAAAAGTTTATCAACAAAACTGTCTCCGGACAGAAGCAGGGTCTGTTTGTCGATATCGATCAGATTTAAAAACTCAGGTGGGAATTCTTCACCGCTATGGGGGCAGTTATAAAGAATATTATTTGTTTTTGGGTTTGCCTTATTTACGGAATATAATTTCATATAGTCGTTTTTTATAAAGATCCTGTATACTGTGTAAGCAACAGGCTATAGGAAGAATGATAAAAAAAACAGAAAAAAGCATCTTTTACCCTTAAACTTTACGAATAATTAAACTCGTCATGATTATAAGGGTTAAAAAAGTAAGGTAAAATTTTTTTAGAGGGTGACATATTTTGCAAAGAATATTATTGGCGGAAGATGATGATACAATGCGTAATTTCCTGTCGCGGTCATTAACCAAGGCAGGATATGAAGTGGTTACAGTTTCCCATGGTATCGAAGCGATGCCGCATCTTTCATCCGGTCGATTTGATCTGCTTCTAACCGACATTGTCATGCCGGGTATGGACGGTATTGAACTGGCCCGAAGGGCAACCAAAATGTATGAAGATCTTCCGGTTATGTTTATTACCGGTTTCGCAGCCGTTGCTATGGATCGCAGCTCAGAGCGACCACCAAATTCAAAGCTTCTTCAAAAGCCGTTTCATTTACGTGATCTGGTTGATGAAGTGGAACGTATCCTCGCCGCATAAAAGATTTGCAAATTTAATTTCATATTTCACAATAAATTGATTGTCGTAGATGGGCAGTATCCATTATTCTGCCCATCAGACACGATATGTGCAGACAAGATATTTAATGTGAGAAATATTCATGGATATGAAAATTACCGCCTCGGTCCAGAAGCGATATGCCGAAGGAGCCAATGAACGCCAGGCAGAGCTTTGCTGCCCAGTTGATTATAATGCCGAATATTTAAAAATAATTCCTAAAGAAGTGATCGAAAAGGATTACGGATGCGGTGATCCGTCCCAGTATGTCCGTGAAGGGGACGTGGTTCTCGATCTGGGATCAGGTGGCGGTAAAATCTGTTTCATAGCGTCGCAGGTGGTTGGTGAGACGGGCCGTGTGATCGGTGTTGATATGACTGATGATATGCTTGATCTGGCGCGCAGAAATGCACCGATTGTTGCTAAGGAAATCGGTTATACCAATGTCGAATTTAAAAAGGGCAATATTCAGGATCTGAAAACCGATATGGGGCTGGTTGATGACTATTTACGTGAAAATCCGGTTCATGATAGTGAAGGTTTCGGTGCGCTGAAGCAGAAAATTCAGGAAATCGGCGAAAGATCCCCAATGATAGCGGACAACAGCATTGATATTATTGTCAGTAACTGTGTCCTTAATCTGGTCTCCGATAATGAAAAGAAACAGCTGTTTAAAGAAATGTTCCGCGTTCTCAAAGTTGGCGGCAGAATTGCTATTTCAGATATTGTTTCCGATGAAATTTCACCAGACCATTTAAAGAATGATGAAAAGCTTTGGAGCGGCTGTATTTCAGGGGCGTTTCAGGAATATGAATTCGGCCGACTTCTGGAAGATGTTGGCTTTTATGGTGTCAGCATCGATAAATTTGATAAAGAACCATGGCAGATTGTTGAGGGTATTGAGTATCGGTCAATGACAATTCTGGCCTGGAAAGGTGATGATGCAGTATCCTTTGATAAAAATCAGGCTGTCATGTATAAAGGGCCCTGGAAAGAAGTTATCGATGAAGCTGGAAATAAATTCCCGCGCGGCAAAAGAATGGCGGTTAGTGATAAACTCTTTACCAAAATGCAGATGGAACCCTATAAAGATCAGATGATTACAATTGAGCCCCATGTGCTAGTTACCGATGATATTCCCTTTAAAGGGGGTTGTTGCGGTCTTTCCGAAAGAAAGCCGGAAGAAAGCAAAGCGGGCACAAAAAGAATAACAACAAACCCGGGTCAGGGCGGCTGTTGTTAATATAAAAAAGTAAAGTTTTAGAAAGAATAAGTATGTCAGAAACTGTGGCGAAATCAGATGCGCCAAAAACCAAATATCTTGCCGATTATAAGAAACCAGATTTTTTAATTGAAACCGTCGATCTTGATTTTGATCTTCATGATGATGTGACCCATGTGACGTCACGCATGCAAGTGAAGCGCCAGGGGGCGGCTCATGCGCCGCTTGTTCTTAACGGTTCAAATTTAAAGCTGGTTTCCATTCAGCTTGATGGCAAAAAAGTTCCATACGCGCTTAACGATGACTATTTAACAATTGAAAATGTGCCGGATGAATTTGATCTGGTCATTGTCAATGACATTGACCCTGCCGCCAATACGGCGCTTGAAGGGCTTTATATGTCAAACGGTATGTTCTGCACCCAGTGTGAGGCACAGGGTTTTCGCCGCATTACATATTTTATCGACCGTCCTGATGTTATGGCGGTTTATAAAGTGCGGATTGAAGCGGACAAGGATAAATATCCTGTGCTTCTCTCAAACGGAAACCAGATTAAAGCGGGTGAGGCAGAAAATGGCCGCCATTTCGTGGTCTGGCACGATCCATTCCCAAAGCCATGTTATCTTTTTGCCCTGGTGGGTGGGAAGCTGGACTATCTGGAAGATCATTTTATCACCAAAAGTGGCACTGATGTCACGTTACGGATTTATGTGGAAAAAGAAGATCTGGATAAATGTCCCCATGCCATGAAATCGCTGAAAGCATCCATGAAATGGGACGAGGATGTTTACGGGCTGGAATATGATCTGGATATTTTTAATATCGTGGCGGTCAGTCATTTCAATATGGGTGCCATGGAAAATAAAAGCCTGAATATTTTTAATACCAAATGCATTCTCGCCAAGGCGGAAACGGCAACTGATACTGATTTTTCCTTTGTTGAGAAAGTAGTCGCACATGAATATTTTCATAACTGGACCGGAAACAGGGTTACCTGCCGCGACTGGTTTCAGTTAAGCCTTAAAGAAGGTCTGACCGTGTTCCGCGATCATGAGTTTTCAGCCGATATGGGCAGCCGTGCTGTCTGCCGCATTGATGAAGTGCGCAGCCTTCGCCAGCATCAGTTTGCCGAGGATAGCGGACCGATGGCCCATCCGGTTCGTCCGGAATCCTATATAGAAATCAATAACTTCTATACCATGACCGTTTATGAAAAAGGCTCGGAAGTGATCAGGATGATCTATAGACTTCTGGGACCGGAAAAATACAGAAAAGGCATAGATTTATATTTCGAAAGACATGACGGACAGGCGGTAACATGCGAAGATTTTGTCCGTGCCATGGAGGATGGCTCAGGCGTTGATCTTGGTCAGTTTCGTCTATGGTACAGTCAGGCGGGGACACCGGAACTGACTGCTGCCGGAAAATATGATGAAGTGGCCAAAAGCTATGAGCTTACAATTGCGCAGTTTGTGCCGGATACGCCGGGTCAACAAAATAAAAAGCCAATGCATATTCCGATAGAACTGGGACTTCTTGATAAGGATGGTCGTGAAATGCTCTCAAGCGGAACCGAGCTTATAAACCTGAAAGAGGACAGACAGACATTTTATTTTAAAAATATAAATGAGAAGCCTGTACCATCTCTGCTGCGTGGGTTTTCAGCGCCGGTAAAACTGAAAAGCAACTTAAACCGTGAAGAACAGATCTTTCTGATTGGCCATGACAGTGACAGTTTTAACCGCTGGGAAGCGGTGCAGGAAATATCAACGGATATTATCCTGAAAATGATTGAGGACCAGAAAGAGGGGCGCGCCCCAATGGTTGACGGGTCCTTTATAAATGCCATGCGGCTGGTGCTGAATGATAAAAAAATTGACCGTGCATTTATCGGTGAAATGTTGAGCCTGCCGGCAGAAGGGTTGCTGGGGCAGCAGATGAGCCCGGTTGATGTTGATGGTATTCATTTGTCAAGAAAGCATCTTGTCGGATCGCTGGCGAAGGCATTGAAAGATGATTTTCTTCGTATTTATAATGAATGCCAGACCAACGAACCATACGAATATAGTTCGAATGCTGCCGGGCGCCGGCGTTTAAAAAATATGGTGCTTGGCTATCTGATTGAAATTGCCGATCAGAATATCGTGACACTCTGCAATGAACAGTTCCATACAGCAACAAATATGACAGATGAAATCGCCGCCTTTACCTATCTGGTGGATAGCGATGTTGAAGGCCGGGAAGAAGCGATCACAAAATTTTATGATAAATGGCACCATGATCAACTTGTGCTTGATAAATGGTTCAGCGCCCAGGCGTTATCATCGCGGATTGATGTATTGGACCGGGTGGAATTTCTGAACAGTCATCCAGATTTTGATCTGAAAATGCCCAATCGTGTACGGTCACTGATCAGTGTCTTTTGTGCCCTTAATCAGGTATCCTTCCATGATAAATCGGGCAGGGGGTATCAATTTCTGGCACGGAATATCAAAGCGCTTGACCCGCTCAACCCGCATATTGCGGCCGGGCTGGCAAAGCAGCTGACACGTTGGAAAGCTTATGATGCAGACAGACAGAAACTGATGGTGGAAACGCTGGAAGAAATATTAAAACAGAAAAACCTTTCAAAACATGTCTATGAGATTGTTTCAAAAAGTCTGAGTTAATTATTTTTTTAATAATATGCGTTTATATTAGAAAAAAATTTTATAAGGGCAGGATTAATTGGATCAGTCAGACAAAATTCCTTCGCGTGGAAACCGTAAAGTTTGGATATCTTTTATACTGGCAATTTTTTTGCTGGGCGGGGCCGAAGCTGCGTTACAGTTTCGGGCTTATATGAAAGGTGATGAAGACGCACCGGTTGAGACAGTAGACGATGGCGGCATTTATTATTTCAACGACGAATACCAGCTAAAGCTTATTCAACCCAATATTGACGTTGATGAGGGTTATAGGGTGGTGCGTTCAAATTCACTTGGGCTCAGAAGCCCGGAAATTTCGGCGAAAAAGCAGGATAATGAAATCCGCATTGCCATGCTTGGTGCGTCATCGGTGATGGGAATGCTGAACCCGGTCAATGAAGAGACCATTCCTTACCGGCTGCAGGCTGATCTTCAGGCACAGTTTCCCGATAAGAAAATCAGTGTCATCAACGGCGGAATTGCAGGATATTATTTTGCCGATCAGCAGCAGCTTTTTGAAAAAGTGCTTGAACCCCTTGATCTGGATCTGGTGGTGTTTTACAGCGGCTTTAACAATGTTTCTCTTTACTGTGATGACGGCGGTGTGCCGCAGGAAAATCATGGTCTGATGAATATTCCATTGCCGAGTTGGGTGCTTTCCATTGAACTTCTTGTTAAAAATACGGCTATTCTTCGGGCGCTCAGACCGGAAGTCGAGCAGACGACAGACCCGAAAAGTTTAAATGAAAAACCGTTTCGCGATAATTTTGAGGCAGTCTTAAAATCTATCCAGAATGCCGGGGTACCCTTGCTTGTTGTCAGGAACCCCCGAGCCTATACCCGGGATATGTCAGAAGAAGACCAGTATGAGTTATCAGCTTTTTCCAGATCAAAAGACGGATGTTTCAGTATTGAGGGACTTCATGACGTCTATGACCGCCATAATGATATTATGGAGGAAATCAGTAAAGGGTATGGCATTCCTGTCCTTAGGCTTGACCAGCTGGTCCCCGGTGGTCATCAGTATTATGCCGATTCCATTCACTTTAATGCTGAAGGATCGAACTATGTGGCCAATCTTATGCTTGAAGAAATAAACAAGGATCACCTGCTTGCCAAGGGAGGCGCAAAATGATTTTTCAGTCATTCCAGTTTCTTACTTTCTTCCTTGTTGTATTATTCGGAGCAAGAATAGTTCTTGGTAAATTTCCGGAACTCAGAAAACTGTTTTTGCTGGTTGCCAGCTATTTCTTTTATATGTGCTGGGACTGGCGTTTCGGCGGTCTTATCCTGGCAATCACCTTTATAAATTATTATATCGGCCCAAAAATCCAGAATGCTGAGGATTCCAGTGTTAAAAAACGCTGGCTTGCTTTATCGCTTATTATCAGTATAGCCATTCTGGCCTATTTCAAATATGCCAATTTCTTCATTGACAGCATGAATGATCTGCTCACCATGCTTGGCTTTAGTGTCAATATACCGTTGCTCAATGTACTCCTGCCAATAGGTATTTCATTTTATACCTTCCAAAGTATCAGTTACACGCTTGATATTTATAAGGGCAGGACTGAAGCTGTTGAAAGCTTCACTGACTTTGCGCTGTTTGTGGCCTTTTTCCCGCAGCTGGTTGCCGGACCGATTGTCCGGGCGTCTCATTTTCTGCCCCAGCTTAAAAATGATCATAAGGAAGAACCGGATTCCATGGAAACCGGGGTTGCCCTGATGATCCGCGGTTTTATTAAAAAGGTCGCTTTTGCCGATGTTCTTGCGGTGCATTTTGTTGATCCCGCTTTTGCAAATCCTGAACTTTATTCACCATTATTTTTGCTGGTGGCCGTTTACGCATACAGCTATCAGGTCTATATGGATTTTTCCGGTTATACCGATATTGCCCGCGGGGTTGCCAGAACGCTTGGCTATGAGCTTCAGATAAACTTTAACAGACCATATCAGGCGGTCAGTGTCTCCAATTTCTGGCAGCGCTGGCATATTTCCATGTCCTCATTTTTCCGGGATTATCTGTTCTTCGGCATTGGTGGCTCACGCTATGGCAATGTTTACTTTAATCTGATGGTAACGTTTGTTGCGATTGGTATCTGGCATGGAGCCGGCTGGAATTTCGTTCTTTATGGTGCCCTTCATGGTACTTTTGTCGGTCTTGAACGCTGGAGACGAAATAAAAGGGCAGCAGAAGGCATTTCTGAACCAGAATATCACGGCGTAAGACTTGCCGCACAGTGGTTCTGGATTTTCAATGTGGTTGCCTTTTCAAGGCTTCTTTTCCGTGGTGGATCACTTGACAGTGCCATTCATTATGCAAAAGCGATGACGCATTTTGAAGTCACATCACTGCCGATAAATATGGTTGGCGGGGCAATCCTTGTGCTGGCGTTTATTCTTCAATATACGCCACTGAACTGGACTTATGGCTGGAAGACGCTTTATTGCAGAATTCCTGTTGTCATTCAGTCAGGGTTGATCGTCGGTGTACTTTATTTCTTGGTCGCCATATCAACCAAGGAAGCACCGTTTATCTATTTCCAGTTTTAAGTTCATGAAATTGTCCAAAGCTGACAATTCTGACTGAAGGTATGATAAAGGTTGCTGTGGTTCCAACGCCATATTCACTTGTCAGGATAAATCGGCCGCCATGGAGACTGATCAGATTGTCAACTATGGAAAGGCCGAGCCCTGTGCCTTCTTCATTCAGAAGTTCATTTTCATGGGCCTGGTTAAAGGGTTTTGTGACATGTTCAATCCGTTCCGGAAGGATGCCGATCCCTGTATCCTTAATTTCAATATGAATGTTATTTTCAGGATCAGAAAAGGCTTTGCACGTTACAGATCCTCCGGGTTTTGTAAATTTAATGGCATTTGATAAAAGATTGATGATCACTCTTTTTAAGCAGTTTTCGTCACCACGAATAGTGAGGTTGCTTATTTCAGGCATAATGTCACTGCTAAGTGATACCTCATTTTTTTCAGCAATCCCACGGAACATTTCCATAGAAAAATTGATAATCTTGGATAACCTGAATTCTGTTTCATAGAACTGCCATTTACCGGCATCAATTTTTGATAAGTCCAGAATATCATTGATAACAGTAGCAAGGTGCTTGCCGCTATTTTCAATATCCTCCAGATATTCAAGATATTTTGAGTTGCCAATCTTGCCAAAAAGCCCCGACGTCATAACTTCCGAAAAACCGATTATTGCGTTGAGTGGCGTTCTGATTTCGTGCGACATATTCGCCAGAAAGGCTGATTTAGCCGAATTTGCCTTTTCTGCTTCTAGCAGAGCCTGTTTCACCTGTTCCCTTGAGTATTTAAGCTCTTTCTCAACGTCTATTCTGCGGCTGATCTCTCTTCTCAGACTACGGTTCCAGATAATAAAGACGGAAATAATTGCAATTGCGACAACCAGTATCTGCCATATCAGGTTATAATTGAGCACTTTTTCAACTGTAAAAGTAAGCCATTTACCGGTAATTCCTGTCCTCTCATTTTCATCAATTGAGGCAAGGGCTTTCTGAATGGCGCTTGCGAGCAGCGGGAGTTTGTTAGTCGTGGCAATGCTGACATTCGTCCTGATAGGTGTTTCCCCGACCACTGTTAACTGTATCAGACCGTCGCTCGTAATAATGCTGGTGGCAACAGGAATATTGCCGATAAAGGCATCCGCCTTCCCATCATTGACCGCGTGAAGGGCGTCTCTAATGCTATTGAATTGGACAATTTTTACGTCAGGATTATTCTTTTCAAGGTATTCATTTATGGCAAAGCCCATAACCGTCGCCACTTTATAGCCAGAAAGCGAATTGATTGTATCAAAAATTTTGCCATCGGAACGGCCAAAGATCACGCTGGAGATTGTGTAATAGGGCTCAGAAAAGCTCAGATATTCAAGTCTGTTAGGGGTTGAAGAAATGCCGGAGACGATTTCAGCTTTTCCTTCTTTTATCATATTAAGCCCCTGGTCAAGATTTTGGTTGCCTGACCAGACAAATTTTACCCCTAATTTTGTGCCGATAATTTTAAGATATTCACCGGCAATACCACTTATATTCTTGTTTTGATCAATGAAATCAATGGGTGCGGCACCTGAATCCACGACGACGCGAATTTCCTTATTTTCAGAAAGCCATTTTAACTCATCAAGTGTTAAGCCTAAATCCTTGGGTGAATTATATTCCAGTAACCATCGGTTGGAAATTTCAGTTAGTTCCTTTACTGAAATTGATGCTGCGGCTTTTTTGATAATGTTTGCTAAAATGGGCCAGTCTTTTCTGATGCCCAAATGCAGGTTCTCCCCCTTAATATCTTCAGGGACAAATTTCTGACCGACAACTTCCAGACCGGAAATAAAATTTTTGCTAATCACATAATTTCCAACGGGAAGTTGTACGATAAAAACATCAATCAGGCCGGCAGAGACGGCATTAAGCCCCGCGATTGAATCCTTTTGCGGATATAAGTTTAACTCAGGATAATTTTTACGGTAAATATTTGTTGTAGACCAGCCATCGATAACACCAATTTTTTTCCCAATCAGATCTTCGACCATATTAATCCGGTCCGATCCTATTCGCCCAAAATAGACATAAGGTAAATTTACATAGGCATCTGTGAAATTGATAAAATCAAAACGGTCTGGCGTCGGACTTACACTGTGCAGAATATCAATTTTTCTGTTTTTGATATTGTCAATTTGCTCAGCCCAGGAATAGCCGTTAATAAATTCAAGTTTAAGATGGGCCTTTTCAGCAACAAGCTTCAGATAATCTATGGAAAAACCGGTTGGTTCACCGTCCCGCATAAATTCAATTGGTGGCGATCCGGTTGTACCAGCCGCGCGAATAACCGGATGCTCAGCAATCCATTCATTTTCTTCCTTTGTAAGATTAAGGTCCTGTGCGAAACTGGTCTGGACAAAATGGGACGTCAGACAAAAAAATGCCAATAGAATATAGCGCTTTAAATTATTCAAATAAGTTCCCCGTCTAGAGGATAGGTTCTTTACTTTATTTAACATATAAATATAGCACTGGATATTAACTATTTGGTTAATGCAACAAAAAAAGGCCGCATGTGTAAAGCGGCCTTTTTGATGATTGTTGAAATAATTCTATTTCTGGAACTTTATGTCGCCATGAACAATGGTCAAAACGTTTTGTGATGACATGATCTGGTCTAGCGGAATTTTCATCCAGTCTTTATCAAAGACGGCGACATCGGCAAATTTGCCAACTTCAATTGATCCCAGTCTGTCTTCCTGGAAGGCGGCTATCGCACCCCAGATGGTCAACATTTTTAAGGCTTCTTCGCGTGTAACGGCAAGTTCCGGATGCCATCCTTCACCGGAATAGCCATCAAGATCTTTTCGGGCAACTGCAGCATAAAATTCAATGCGCGGGTCACCAATTTCCACCGGCTGGTCAGAGCCGCCTGGAACAATGGTTCCCTTGTCAATGAATGTCCGCCATAGATAGGCATTGGCCAGACGTGGAATACCCAGACGGTCAGCGGCAAAATGAAGATCGCCAATAGCATGGGATGCCTGCATTGATGGGATGATATCAAGATCAATGAACCGGTCCACATCGTTTGGCTGTACATTCTGTGCATGCTCAATGCGCCAGCGTGGATCATTTACTTTACGCTGGGATTTGGGAACTGCTTTCAGGGCAATTTCATAGGCATCAAGAACTTTACGGTTGGCATCATCGCCGATCGCATGGGTCTCAACCTGAATCCCGGCTTTCAGGGCCGCTTTTAACATTGGCTCAAGTTCATCGACTTTGTAGCGCATGAGGCCACGTGTGTCATAATCGGCATAAGGTTCAATGAATGCAGCACCACGGGAACCGAGTGCCCCGTCCATCACAACTTTAATGTCACGGACTGTGAGATAGTCTTCAGGATCAATTTGTGCGCCTTCCTTAATCAGGCGTTCTGAATCTTCGCCAAAGGCCATTGCTTCATAAACCCTGTGGGCAAGTTTTCCTTCATTATGGAGTTCTTTCATTAATCCGAATGTTTCATAGGAACTTCCGGCATCCTGGAAATTGGTCCAGCCGAGTGATACGTTTCTTTCGGTACCCGCCTGAAGGGCTGCTTTTGTTTCGGCAAGAGTAGGGCTAGGTATAAGTCCGCGCATATATCCCATAGCGGTGTCAATCAGCATACCGGTTGGTTCACCATTTTCATCAAGGTTGATATGGCCACCGACCGGGTTATCAGTTTTTCCGGTGATGCCGGCAGCTTCCAGGGCTTTCGTGTTGGCAACGAGCGCATGACCATCTGCACGGCGCAGTGTTACCGGGCGGTCAGGGACAATGGCGTCGAGATCCTGACGGTTCGGGAAACGTTTTTCCGGCCAGACTTTTTCAATCCAGCCACGGCCGTTGATCCATTGCTGATCCGGGTTTTCATTCGCGTATTTTTTAACCGCGGCCAGCATTTCAGCAAGACTGTCAATGCCCTGAAGGTTCAGGCTTACAGCACGGAAACCGACACCGGCAAGGTGGCCGTGACTTTCAATCAGTCCCGGATAAACGGCCTTACCGGCAAGGTCGATGACATTGGCATCACCACAGGCATAGCGTCCGGCGCCATCATTGTCGCCGACATAAATGAATTTATGATCTTTGATGGCGATGGCTTCGGCGGTTGGGTTATTGTCATTGACAGTATAAATGGTCCCGTTGGTCAGCACGATATCGGCCGGGGTACAGGCAGCAGCCATGTTGGTTTTACTGTTTTGTTCGCCTTCCGGCTCTTTTGCCGTACAGGCGGCAAGCAGACCGACCGCAGCTGTAGCGAGTAGTAAATTTTTTATCATTCTTATTTCCTCATAGAATTTTGTGATATTTTGTCCCAAGCAGGATAGGCCCGATTGACAGCAAATATCAATGGGTTTTTCATGAAATTATATAAGTTTTCCAGAATTTTTAATGTTTTAGGGGTTAAGTTTTTATCAGATAGTTATTTTATTTTCCCGGTAAACTTCAAAATTTATATGTTCAATTTTATTTGTTCTCAGCATTGTACCAAGCCCAAGATATATACAAAGCTGAAAATATAGGCTTAAGGCAACGGGCTTCCATGGGTCCAGCTGATAGAGTTGAAGCAATCCATAAATTAGCATAAAGCAATTGGCGGCAATACTGACATAGACGGTCATTCTGATTACAGACCCTATATAAATTTCCCTGTCCTTCGCCGTTTGAAGTGGGTTAATTTTTTTTCCATACATAACCCAGACAACCAATGTGGCAAAATATAAGTGCATAAGTAAAATTGCAGTCAGCGATATCACACCGTCACTCATAAAGGTCTGATTTAAAATAATCCGGTAGAAACTGAAAGCAATAAAACACAGAAATGTAATGACGGCTGTGATTAAAACTGTTGGGGAAATATAGTCAAAATAGCGTCGCCTTTTCAGATCGGCACTTCTAATCCTGTTCTGGTTTTCCGTCCTCATTAATCGATAATGATTTAATTCTGCCTTTTCGAGTAATGCGAAGGGAATAAACTGAATAAGTCCAAAAATTACCACCATACTGTCCTTTATTTCGGTATGGGTGATGTTGGCAATTAGCAGTAATATAATGCCCAGGGTAAGAGTGGACCATGAAATTAATTTAAATATTCGAAGGCTTTTTCCGGCCTTTTCCATTTTATTGTTTCCCGGATATAATTTTGGATAATCAGATGCCGGGTAATGGGTCAGCATATAATGGATACGGTCTATAATTTTCCGAGGATAATAATAGGACAGTAAAAATAGCTGACTTATAATCACAAAATTTAATAAAATAGATATATTCATCTTTTTAGTCCTGGTTTCTGTTGTTCATGACATCGGCAAAGGCAATCCTGATTTCACTGTCTGTTGCCCCGGAATCTTTAAGTTTTTCAATAACTTGACTTATTTCTGTTAAAATCCAGCTGTTTAAATCTCTGGTGCAGTTTTTCCGTGCATCGGCATGGATATAAGTGCCGCGATACCCTTTGGTTCTGACAACCTTGTCCCGTTCCAGCATGCGGTAGGCTTTGGCAACGGTTTTGTTATTCAGGTCAAGGTCATTGGCGAGCTGCCTTATGGAAGGCAAAGGGTCGTCAGGGGATAGAATTCCAATTTGAACAGCCCCTTTAATCTGGTCTACCAGCTGGGAAAAAAGCGGTATGTCGCTTTCTGTATCGATTGTTATTTCCATTTCCTGAGTGCTCATAAAAAAATATATGTACCAGTTGTAGTAAGGGTACAATTGGAATAATAATATTACAAGCAAAAAATTTAGGTGCTAAATAAAAAGGCCGCTGAATAAATTCAGCGGCCTGATTAAATTTTTATTTCATTTGTTTTATTTTTGGTAAACGATCTTACCATCAACAATGGTCATGACATTATTTGATGACATGATTTCTTCAGGAGGGATGGTCATCAGGTCTTTATCAAAAATACTGAAATCGGCAAGCTTACCGACCTCGATTGAGCCCAGAACATCTTCCTGAAATGCCGCTGTAGCGGCCCAGATTGTAAACATTTTTAAGGCTTCCTCGCGGCTGACAGCCAGTTCGGGATGCCATCCTTCACCGGAAAATCCGTCAAGATCCTTTCTGGTTATGGCGGCATAAAATTCAATACGCGGATCGCCAATTTCTACCGGCTGGTCGGTGCCGCCCGGGATAATAGTGCCTTTATCAATGAATGTGCGCCATAAATAGGCATTGGCAAGCCTCGGAATGCCAAGACGCTGACCGGCAAAGTGAAGATCGCCAATGGCATGGCTCGGCTGCATGGATGGTAAAATATCCAGATCAATGAAGCGGTCAACATCTTCCGGCTGAACATTTTGCGCGTGTTCAATGCGCCAGCGCGGATTGATCACTTTACGCTGTGATTTGGGCACTTCATTTAACGCCTGTTCATACGCGTTTAGCACCATGCGGTTCGCCGCATCACCAATGGCATGGATCTGAATCTGGATGCCGGTTTTTAGGGCGCGAACCAATATCGGTTTAAGGTCATTCTCATTATATCTGACCAGCCCAACGGTATCATAATCGGCATAGGGTTCAATAAAACCGGCCCCGCGGGAGCCAAGGGCCCCGTCAACAGTGATTTTAAACTGGCGTAATGTCACATAATGTCCGGGATCAATTTCCCCACTTGACTGATAAACTTTTTCCGCGTCTTCCGGATAGAGCATCGGGCGAACAGCATCATAAACCCTATGCTTCAGTTTTCCTTCTGCATGAAGCTCCTTCATCTGGACGAAATCATCATAAGTGCCGCCAGCATTATGAAATCCGGTCCAGCCGAGGCGCACATCCCGCTCTGTCGCGACACGGAAGGCTTCCTTGTTTTCTTCACGCGTTACCGGCGGGATCAGCGGTGTAACAAGGTCTTTTGCCTTATCAATCAGCATGCCTGTCGGCTCACCATTTTCATCAAGGTTGATGGCGCCGCCTTTGGGGGCAACCGTTTTGCCGGTAATTTTTGCAAGATTCATCGTGACGGTATTGATGACGGCGGCATGGCCGTCCGCGCGTGTCAGATAAACAGGGCGGTCAGGGACGATGGCGTCCAGTTCCTGCCGGGTTGGGAAGCGGTTTTCCGGCCAGACCTTTTCAATCCAGCCACGTCCGTTAATCCACGCCATATGCGGATTGGCATCGGCATATTCCTTAACCTTCGCCAGCATATCCGCGAGACTGTTAATGCCTTGCAGGTTCAGGCTCGTTTCGCGAAAGCCGACACCATTTAAATGGCCGTGAGCATCAATCAGGCCCGGGTAAACGGCCTTCCCAGCGAGATCAATGACATTGGCATCACCGCAGGCATAACGCTCTACGCCGATATTATCCCCGACATAAATAATTTTATTGCCCAGTATGGCGACGGCTTCTGCGGATGGATTATTTTCATCGACCGTATAGACAGCCCCGTTTTTAAGAACGATATCAGCGTCCTTGCAGCTTTGGGCAAATGACGGGGCGGAAATAAGTGCACCGACACAGGCTGTAATTAAAAAGTTTCTGATCATAAACTCTCCCCTATATTTTGTTTGATTTATAAAAATCAGTTTAGACAATATAGGGGATATTTTTCAACTTAATATCGTTAACAGGTTGATTATTATGAGCGTCCGTATGTGTCTTCAAAGCGGACAATGTCATCTTCACCAAGATAGGAGCCTGACTGCACCTCAACAATGAATAGCGGAATTTTCCCCGGATTTTTAAGCCTGTGTGTTGCGCCGATTGGAATATAGCAGCTTTCATTTTCACTTAAAGTCGAGACCTTGTCATTAATGGTGACTTCGGCAGTCCCCTTAACCACAACCCAGTGTTCTGCACGGTGATGATGCATCTGCAGCGATAAAATCTGACCCGGGTTAACAACGAGTCTTTTAACCTGGAAGCGGTCATCAGCATCGGACGTCTGGTATGATCCCCAGGGGCGGTAAACAACTGTGTGACTGATATGTTCCGCCCGTCCGCTTGCTTTTAACTTATCAACAATGGCTTTTACGTCCTGGGTTTTATGTTTATCACAAACCAGAACCGCATCTTTTGTCGCCACGACAATTAGATTTTCAAGACCAACGCTGGCCAGGGCCGGCCCATCCGTTTTTAAGAGGCAGTTTTTGCTTTCATGGGAAATGACATCGCCGCTAATGACGTTGCCGTCCTTATCCTTTTCGGAAATATCCCAAAGCGCATTCCATGACCCGACATCATTCCAGCCCATGTCAACGGGAACCACAGCGGCCTGATCGGTTTTTTCCATGACGGCATAGTCAATTGAATTTGAAGGACATTTCAGGAAGCTTTCCTTATCCGGGCGGATAAAGGTCATGTCATTTTTAGCGCCTTCAATGGCTTTTTTACAGGCTATAAGCATTTCCGGCTCGTGAGACGCCAGAATATCCAGATACTGGGCGACAGGGAAAAGAAAGATGCCACTGTTCCAGTAATAACCGCCAGCATTTAAATATTCATTTGCCGTTTTCAGATCAGGTTTTTCAACAAATTTATCAACCAAATTACAACCATATACGCTTTCCAGATTGTCACCGCATTTTATATATCCATATCCGGTTTCCGGCTTGTCAGGAACTATGCCGAAGGTGGTAAGCATTTTTTCTTCTTCAGCAGCTTTCCTGGCAATATTCAGGGCAATTTGAAAAGCTTCTTCATGGGCGATTACATGATCTGATGGCATAATAAGCATCAGCCCGGCGGGGTCCGTCATCTGAATATGCAGGGCGGCAAGTGCGGCAGCGGGGGCAGTATTGCGGCCCTCCGGTTCAAGAATTATTTTCGCATCTTCAAAGCCGATTTTTCTGAGTTGCTCGGCGATGATAAAGCGATGTTCTTCATTGGCAATAAAAAGCGGCTGATTAAAATGGTCAGGATTTTTTACCCTTAAAACCGTATCCTGAATCATTGTCTGTTCACTGACCAGTGGCAGCAGTTGTTTTGGATAAAGGGAACGGGAAACCGGCCACAGACGGGTACCTGAGCCACCGGATAATATTACGGGCGTTATTTTTCTGTTTGTCATGACTTTAATTTTGCCTTTTATGCCTTTTTATAAATTAGTCCTATTTTATATAGCGATAAATTTAATTCATTATTAATGACGGACAGTTGTTTTAATTCAAATATTTATTTATGTAAGGGCGCTTAACAGTTTTTTCACAAAGCTGTGATAATTTTCCATAGTTTATAACTAAATAATAACAACAGGTTAAATTGAATAATGAACGAATCAAATGAAATTTTTTTTAAAATTAATGCTGATTTATTCAATTTAATAAGAAAGGGAATAAAATAGTATATCTGAATTGATCATCCAGCAGATCGTTTCAAGTGAAAAATACTGTTCAAATATATTTCAATGATTAGAATTTTTAAACATTATATCCCAAAATCAATACTTTATCTTGCAGCAATTGAATGCATTATGCTGTATCTCGTTATCTGGCTGGCACTGGCGATCAGGTTCGATCAGATTGGTGATCCGGTACCGGGATTTAATGATTATACGGCTGAAAAGATATTTTATGTTGTTATTGTTTATCTTGTTTTGCTGGCGACCGGTCTTTACCGGCTGGAAACCTGTCGGGATATAAGAATTTCGGCGGTTCGATTGTCGGTCAGCATGATTCTGTCCTTTTTTGCCATATCAATTGCACTTTATATGTTTCCTAACATTGATATCTGGCGAAGTGTTTCGGTTTACGCAATCATTCTGACCTATCTGATGCTGATCAGTGTACGGTTTTTCTTCTTACATTTTGTCGATCATGAAAGTATTGAAACCAGGGTTATTGTTCTTGGTGCTGGAAAAAGGGCAAAACGTGTACTTGAAAGCGATGATAAATCAACTTCAAATGTGAAATTTATTGCCTTTCTAAGGATGGGTGAAAATGAAAATGAAATAGAAGATGCAATAAATTACAAAGATATTGAAAGCCTAGAAGGACTGGTGGAGAAGAGAGCCTGTCAGGAAATTGTTGTTGCTATTGAAGAAAGGCGCGGTACACTTCCGGTTAGTGACCTCCTTGCCTGTAAAATAAACGGCACCTATATTTCCGAAGCGGCAAGCTTTATTGAACGGCAGGTTGGTGCCCTTAATCTGGCGATGTTTAATCCGAGCTGGATGATCTTTTCTGATGGCTTTGATAACACCAAAAAACGTGATCTGTTTGTAAAAAGATTGTTTGATGTTCTTGCCAGTGCCACATTGCTTATTGTCAGTATGCCGCTTTTAATTATTACGGCGCTCGCTGTGAAACTGACAAGCAAGGGTCCTGTCTTTTACCGTCAGGAACGGACGGGACTGATGGGTAAAAATTTTGATGTACTCAAATTCCGTAGCATGACCCAAAATGCCGAGGCGGACGGCGTACCGCAATGGGCGCAGAAAAATGATGCCAGGGTTACACTCGTCGGTAAATTTATCAGAAAAACCCGAATTGATGAAATTCCGCAGATTTTCAATGTGTTGCGCGGTGATATGAGCTTTGTTGGCCCAAGACCGGAGCGCCCCTATTTTGTTGAACAGTTAACACAGAAAATTCCAATGTTTGATAAACGTCATACTGTAAAACCGGGGATTACAGGCTGGGCGCAGCTTAATTACCCTTACGGTGCATCAGAGGAAGACAGCCGTCGCAAACTGGAGTATGATCTTTATTACATTAAAAATTATTCAATATTTCTTGATTTGCTCATCCTGGTTCAGACAATCCGCGTAGTGTTATGGCCCGATGGGGTTAGGTAATATAAGTGGGGAGTTTAGCTCTTAACATCAGTTTTATGACTTATGGATTGGCAGCAATGGCCTATGCCGTTCTGTTTGGGCTTCTTATTGATAAGAAACAGTATAAAGAGGAAAATATCTGGCTGTCAGTTGCAGTTCTGGCAAGTATTCTCTGGGGATTTATCCATGTCATTGATGCTGTTGCCGGAGCCTATACCACCAATATAGCCTTATTAACACTGTCTTATCTGATCCCTTTTGCTGACTGGCTAAAAGGGGTGTTATGGGCGCTGTTCCTTTATAACCACTTGCGTCATATCTGGAATTCGCAGGGCAACCAAACTTACAGTAATAGGGCTGGGACGATAATAGCCGTTTTTATCATTATCGGTTTTATTATTGAAGGCGCCAATTTTGCTTCCCAATGGGGTATAATAGACCGCAGTATGATCGGCAGATTGCCGTTATTTAATAAATTACTCGTTTCATTTTCCATTTTGCTGCTGGTTGAAAATTTATATCGAAATATTGCCAGTGAGAACCGCTGGGGCGTGCGCTTTTTCTGTCTGGGGCTGGGATCAATATATGCCTTTAATTTCCTGCTTTACAGTGATTCTGTGCTATATGCCCTGATTGATCCGGATCTTTTCCAGGCGCGCGGTGTGGTCAATATAATAGTCGTACCGCTTATGGCAGTGGCCATTTCCAGACGGGCAAACTGGTCTGTCGGGGTAAGTCTTTCCCGTAAAGCCGCCTTTCATATGGTTTCCCTGATAGCGGGCATTGCCTATCTGATGTCGATTTCCGTACTGGGATATTATATCCGGAGCTTTGGCGGTGACTGGGGAAAAATTCTTCAGGTCAGCTTTATTTTTGCGGCCTTTATCGGGTTTGTCGTGATTATTTACTCCGGCAGGATCAGATCAACAATTCTGGTGCTGCTGAACAAATATTTTTTCATGTATAAATTTGATTATCGTGAAGAATGGCTGCGCTTCATTCAAACGATGACGGCGTCAGAAGATCATTATAATATTCAGGAACGGGCCATTAAGGCCGTCGCCAATATTATGGACAGTCCGGGTGGCTCGCTCTGGTATCTAGAAAAGCCGGACAGTTACAGCCAGATTGCCATGTGGAATTTCAGACGGGAAATTGATGAGGAACTGCAGATTGAAGATCCGTTTGTAAACTATATTGAAAAAAATCACTGGGTCGTTGATCTGAATGATATTGAAGGCGGAAAAATTCCAGAAACCGATATAATAATTCCGCAATGGATATCGCAAAATCCTGATTTCTGGCTTCTGGTCCCGCTGATTCATCATAACCGGATGATCGGTTTCATAATCATTTATCAGCCAAGAGCGGCACGGGAACTGAACTGGGAAACCATAGATATTCTAAAAACTGTCAGCCTTCAGATCGCCAGTTATCTGGCGGAACAGGAAACATTAAAAGCGTTATCAATTGCCAGTGAATTTGATGCATTTAACCGAAAATTTGCTTTCGTGATCCATGATATTAAGAATATGGCAAGCCAGCTTTCATTGCTTCAACGTAATGCGGACAAACACGGGGATAACCCCGAATTTCAAAAGGATATGAAGCTTACAGTCAAAAACACTGTTGAAAAGATGAATGAATTGCTTTCCCGTATTAATATTGTTAATGAGCCGTCAAAAACGAGAAATTTTGACGTTATTGATATAAAGCCAGTGATCACGGCAAGTGTAGAGACATTCAAAACAGCGGGACATAACGTTACCCTTAATGGGATGGAGGATACATATTCCGCTTTAAGCAATCAGGATGATCTTGAAACGGTTTTGATGCATATTATTCAAAATGCCCTGGATGCCAGTGAGGATCAGAAACCAGTTGAAATATCACTTGTCCAGGATAAAAATTACGTGATGATAAAAGTGGCGGACAGCGGTACAGGAATGGATAAGGAATTTATTCGAAACGAGCTGTTCAGACCATTTAGGTCATTAAAAGAGGGTGGCTATGGCATTGGCGCCTATGAGAGCCGACAGTTAATTCAAAACATGTCCGGGCGGATGGAAGTAAAAAGTAAACCCGGGACTGGTACGCTGGTAACGATCTATTTAAAAAAGGAATAAAAAATTACTGAAAAAAAACGGATATTACTGGTAATCGAAGACGATGAAGGGCTTCAAAGACAGTATAAATGGAATTTTGAAAATTTCGAAACACTGATTGCCGGTGAACGGCAGGCAGCGATGACGCTTGTTGAAAAATATCAGCCAGCGGTGGTGTTGCTTGATCTTGGTCTGCCACCTGACCCTGACGGGACAACGGAAGGTTTTGCCATATTAAATGAGATATTATTGCAGCATCCGGACACAAAAATTATCGTTGCGTCCGGCCATGGGGCGCGGGAAAGCGCGATAAGGGCGATTTCAGAAGGTGCCTATGATTTTTATCAGAAACCGGTCGATGCGGATGAAATCGGTTTTATCGTTGACCGGGCCTTCAGGCTTTATGATCTTGAGCAGGAAAATAAGAAACTGCAGCAAAAGGAGGAGGCAACCCGCTTACCCGGTCTGGTCACTGCATCGGAGCAGATGGAACAGGTTTGCAGTGTGATCGAGCGTGTTTCGCCGACATCGGTTTCGGTCCTTCTTTTAGGAGGCAGCGGAACGGGTAAGGAGCTTCTGGCCCGGGCGCTGCATGAACTGAGCGAACGAAAAGATATGCCGTTTATTGCCATAAACTGCGGGGCAATTCCTGAAAACCTGATTGAAAGCGAGCTATTTGGTTTTGAAAAAGGAGCCTTTACCGGTGCGATGAAACAGGTAAAGGGAAAAATCGAGCTGGCAGAAGGGGGAACTCTATTTCTTGACGAGATTGGTGATCTGCCGCTGCCTTTGCAGGTAAAATTACTCCGCTTTCTTCAGGAACGCGTGATTGAACGTATCGGCGGGCGTAAGGAAATTCCGGTTGATGTGCGGGTAATCAGTGCCACTCATCAACGACTGGAAGATCAGATTACAGACGGCCGCTTCCGCGAAGATTTATTTTACCGGCTCAGTGAAATTGTTGTGAATATTCCGGATCTTAAAGACAGGGACGGGGATGCGTTGCTGCTTGCCCAAAATTTTCTGAATAAATTTTCCCGTGCCTATGATAAACGCGCAAAAAGTTTTGATAAGGATGCGGCGCGGGCCATTGCGTCATACGACTGGCCTGGTAATGTTCGTGAACTGGAAAACAGGATAAAACGGGCCGTGATTATGAGCGATAGTAAAAAAATCACCCTGGATGATCTGGAGATTGATTATAGTGACGACCATATTGAAACGCTTAACCTTAAAGAGATCAGAGAAAAAAATGACAAGGCGGCAATGCTAAAAGCATTGTCTTTGACCAATGGAAATATCAGCGAAACAGCAAGACTTCTTGGCATCAGCCGGCCAACCTTCTATGGATTAGTCAAGCAATATGATTTAAACATAGATAAATGAACAGGTTTCGGAGGGTATAGGTGAACATGAAGGCGGGATATAAAATCTTTGCAATTTTGGGTTTGGGCTTTATGTCCATTGCCGTTACAAGCCAAGCGCAGCAGGCGGTTGTATCGGTTCCAAATATGGAAGGTAGCCCGGAAAAAGCAGAAGAAAAATATGTCCCGCGCGAGCCAACCAAAAAAGAACTGGAAAGATATGCGCTCATTGCCCAGATCGATAAAAAATGGTCGGCCCTTTTTGATAATCCGGAAAATGGTGAATTGCATCAGGATATGGCAAGGCAATATATAAAGCTTGGAAGTGGCGATATTGCCCTGAATGAACTGATGCGGGCAGAAGCGCTTGGTATCGACAGATCCTTGCTCCTTGCCGATTTCGGTAAAGCATATTTTCTCCTAGGCAGGTACCAGGAAATTTTAGATGAAGTGCAGTTTGAAGCGGCGGCCCCGGATACATACGGAGAGGTATATCTGGTGCGGGCGCAGGCCTATTACGCGATGGGTGATTTTAAGCAGGCTTTTGTTAATTTTTATCGGGCTGATACGATACTTCAGGAAGACAGGCTAGAGCTGAACCAGCCGCTGGCCGTGCTTTATAATATGGCAGGGGAATATGAAAAAGCGGAAATCAATGTTGATAATGCTTTGGCAAAAGATGAACTGAATGCTGATCTTTATGCCTTAAAGGGGGAGTTGGTTCACCGTCGGCAAGGGGCTGGCGCATCATATCGTTATTTTGCCCGGGCTAATTTTTATAAGCCGGATGATATTGGAATTGAAGCAAAGCTGGCCGGTGTTCTCTATGATTTGGGGGAAAAAGATGATGCGATGAAAGTGCTTAGAAAAATTCTCGCACAAAAACCGGACGATGGATATGCCAATTTTATGATCGCAACCCTGTTTGCGGAAGGTAATAATATCAGAACGGCAAGCGGTTATTTAAACAGGGCCGGTGATGCCTATAACAATTCGGTTGAAGGACTTTTGCTTAAAGGTAAGCTGGACTATGCCACGGGGAATTATTCTCAATCTGAACAGGCACTTAGCCGTCTGATCAGAATTAAGCCGGACCATGTAAATGCCCGCCGTATTCTTGGCGCCGCGTTAATGCAACAGCAAAAATATCAGCAGGCCGTCGAGGTGCTTGATTATCTGGCGGATATTAAGAAACTGGATATTACCGACCTGACGTTGCTGGGGGATGCTTATCTGCTGGCCGGGGATGATGATAAGGCGAGTAGATATCTGTCACGTGCCTCAATTGAAAATATGGACCGGCTTAGTGCTGATCAGGTCAGACAGGTTGAAGAATTTGACAATGGTGAGGAATTTGGGGTCAAGCTCGACCTCCAGTCGATGATGAATAAGAACCCGTCGGTCAATAAAGGGCTTATTTTAGAGACATATCAAAATCTAAAAAAAGAAAAATATAAGGAAGCCATTGAAAATGCGGCAGCACTGATCGATCAGGACAGAAGCAGTCCCATCGGTTATAACCTGCTTGGCCTTGGCTATCTGGCGATGAACAATTTGGATGCGGCAAGAAGCAATTTCAGGCGGGCGATTGATCTTGATAATAATTTTAATCAGGGACGCATCAATCTTGCAAAACTGGAGCTGAAATCAGGAAACAATAATGAAGCGGTCAGAACTCTTAATGATATTCTCGCAAAAGATGAGGGGTATATTCCTGCTTATGAGCAGCTTTATGAAATGGCAAGGGGAAGCGGGGATCTGATTGCAGCAGAACGTTATCTGGTCACGGCAACGCTTGCTAAACCGGATCTGGTCTCAGTCCATGAAACGTTAGCTGATTTTTATTTTGAAGAAAGCAATTTTGAAAAAGCAAAATCGTTGGGACAGAAAATGGTTCAGGAATTTCCTGAAAATCCGCTTTCCTATAAAGTTTTTGGAAAAGCGGAGCTTATGCTTGAAGAATATGTTGGTGCACGGGTTAATTTATTAAAATCCAATTCACTTAATAATCGTGATGGCGATGTATATGTAATGCTTGCCCGCGCTTACTGCTTGAGCGATGAAGCGGAAAAAGCCCGTCCATTGTTAATAGACGGTTTAAAATATGCTTCTGATATCTGGCCGCTACAGATAGAACTTATCAGTCTGGCAAAAACGGATGGCGATTATGAGGGAAGCCGGCTGGTTGTCAATCAGCTGAAACTTGATCCTGCAACCAGAGCAGAAGCCTTTTTACTTGAAGGAAAGCTTTTTCTTGAACAGGACCGAAGGGAAGATGCCATTAAATCATATCAAAATGCAGCGAAAGCAGGGGCCAGATCTGATCTGGTGATGGCGGGTCTTAATCAGGCGAATGCGAATAGTGAAACGCTTATCGACCCGGTTCAGTAAATATTCCTATTAGTTCAGTTGATAAATAGTCAAATTGTTCCAAAGACAAGGAAAATATTAATAAATTTGCGCTAATTGATATTAGATAAATGCATTTATAATAAAAAATTGAGTTAGCCCGTTGAAAATACTGTTTTTAAGTCATCGTTTTCCATATCCGCCCACCCGTGGTGATAAGATCAGATCTTTTAATATGGTCAAATATCTGCATGAGCAGGGCCATCAGGTGACTGTTGCCTCTCTTTCGCGCTCATCCGAGGAAACGGCGGATTGCCAGGGAATTAAAGACTATTGTCATGACTTTATTCTGGTTGAAATTAATGAGTTTATTCAGAAAATCAGGATGGTTTCGCGGCTGTTATCAAGCGATCCATCGTCAATGGGATATTTTTATTCAGGCGCGCTACAGAAAAAAGTAAACCAGCTTCTTGAAACACAAAAGTTTGATCTTATTGTCGTCTTCAGCTCATCGGCCGCACAATATGTTGAGCATGTCACGGATACACCCAAAATGCTTGATTTCTGTGATATGGACAGTCAGAAATGGCTTGCCTATGTGGATTATAAGAAATGGCCGATTAGCGCCGGCTTTGCCCTTGAAGGACGGAAACTTGAAGCCGACGAAAAAAGGCTGGCAAAAAAATTCGATCTTTGCAGCTGTGCCACCGATTTTGAGGTGGAAACCCTTGACAGTTATGGCACGGGCGTCGCCAGCGGATATTTCCCCAACGGTGTAGACAGTGAATTTTTCAAACCGATAGATGTTGACTATCAAAAAAACAGTATCTGTTTTGTCGGCCGGATGGATTATTATCCAAACGAAGTCTGTATCATAAATTTCTGTCATGATGTCTTGCCAATTATTCGTGAACAATATCCGGATGTTACATTCAAAGTGATTGGTGCTGCACCACCGCAATCGGTATTGAACCTCAATGATCTACCCGGCGTGATGGTGACCGGGACCGTTGATGATATCAGAAAACATGTTCAATCCTGTCAGGTCATGGTGGCCCCGCTGGTTATAGCCCGCGGAACACAGAATAAAATACTTGAAGGGATGGCCATGGGACTTCCTGTTGTATCGAGCCATCTGGCTGCCCGCGGGGTTGATGCGGTAGTGGGGGAACATATTCTGGCGGCAACAAAGCCGGAAGATTATGCAAAAGAAATTATGAGCCTTTTTGCCGACCCTGAACGCCAAAGAAAATTTTCAGAAAACGGCAGGGCCAGAGTTCTAAGCCATCACACCTGGCAAAGAGGAATGGACCTTATGTCAACCTGTATAGACAGGACGATTGACGAATTTAAAAGAAAGGCTGACTGATGCGGATACTCCATGTTTTTGATCATTCGATCCCGCTTCATAGCGGCTATACATTCCGAAGTTTTCAGATTTTATCTGAACAACGAAAACTTGGCCTTGAAACACTGCAGGTGACAGGCATCAAGCATATTGCCCCATATCAGGATAAGGAAACCGTTGACGGTCTTGAATTTTACCGGACCCGTCCCAGTGGCTGGATTTTGAATAAAATTCCAGTCCTTAATCAATGGAATGTGGTGAGAACCTTAAGCAACCGGATTGAACAAATCGTGAAAAGCGAAAAAGTGGATATTATCCACGCGCATTCGCCGGTGCTGAACGGACTGGCGGCATTAAAAATCGGTCGTAAATATAATATCCCTGTTCATTATGAAATCCGTGCCTTCTGGGAAGATGCCGCCGTCAGCCATGGCACAACACGGGAAGGGGACCTTCGCTATAATATCACCAAGTGGCTTGAAACCTATGTGGTGAAAAATGTGGCATCAATCACCACTATCTGTGACGGCCTAAAACAGGATCTGATCAGCCGCGGCATTGAAGCCGATAAAATCACCCTTATTCCCAATGCCGTTGATATAACCAAATTTTCCGGCCCGCATGAAGCAAATAAGGATTTACAGGAAAAGCTCGGCCTTGAAGAGATGACCGTGCTTGGCTTTATCGGATCCTTTTATGATTATGAAGGGCTTGATATTCTGATCAGGGCGATGAATTCAATTATTATCCGTATTCCAAATGCCTGCCTGCTATTGGTTGGCGGGGGTCCTCAGGAAAAGGCTTTAAAAGAATTGGCGGAAAAGAAATGTCTGGGAGACCGGGTTATTTTTACCGGCCGAGTGCCCCATGATAAAGTGCAGGATTATTATAATCTTGTGGATATATTTGTGTATCCGCGTAAAAAAATGCGGCTGACGGATCTGGTTACCCCGCTTAAACCGCTGGAGGCAATGGCACAGCATAAGCTGGTGGCGGCATCCGATATAGGCGGTCACCGGGAACTGATTGAAGACGGTAAAACCGGCATATTGTTTGAGCCCGACAGTCCGATTGCACTGGCAAAGAAAATCTGTGATCTTATAGAAATGCGGGAAGAGTGGCCGAAATTCCATGCTGCCGGAAGGCATTATGTTGAAGAGGTTCGTAACTGGAAAAATTCAGTTGCCAATTATCCGGCAATATATGAAAGAATTACAAAGAAATAAATATTCAGCAATGATTATGGTACTGACATTTATTTAATAGTCCTAATGTTATAAGTTAATTAATTAATTCGCCTTAACATTGCGGTATAAGTTAAAAAAACAGACAATAAAAGAGCAGGAAGAATGCAGGAAAACAGAGATAATTTACCCAGAAACCTCTTATTTATGATCGCTTTGCTGGGTTCGGCGGTCGCGGCATATTTTTTAAATTCCGGGCTGTTTTCATTATTGCAGTTTGTTTTTGATATTAAAGTAAATGGCATTTTTACCCGGCTTCTGGATGGTAGTTCACTTTGGGGTATTGCCAGTTACTGGTCAACATTTTCACTTCTTATGTTTTTATTCGCATTTCTGATCCCGGCCGTGGTTAATATTGTCGGTCTGGTTTCCCTGAAAGGCAGAATTTCGGAACTGCCAAGAGCAACAGATAATGCGCAGCATGTGACAAAAGAAAAATTTCTGAAAGTTATGTCAGAATTCAAGTTGGTTTATGCTGAATTTGCGGTGCCTTATGCGTCTTATATAATTGAGCGTCAGGAAAAGGATATACGTAAAAAAACAACCTTTATTGATAAGGGAAAAGCAAAGGTAATCAATCCGGTCATTGTCAGCGTATTGGCACCGGCGTCACAGATTTTTAAAATTGACCGTGTTTTAAATTCCAGGCTTTCTGTATGGTTTATGAGACCAATGCCGCGGGTATTGATCGGTATCGGCTTTTTGCTGTTTATCGTTTCCTTTGCCGGAGCATTGCAGTCTGAGGATGGAACACTTGTTGGTAATGAAATATTCCTTATGGGGGCGTCTTCATTTGCGCTTTGTATTGGTGTCGGTGTTTTTATGGCGGGACTGTTCAGAGTTTTTATGGGACATATTTATCATCGCGCAAGTGAAGTGGTGAAAATGATTGAGGATCTGTTTAATTATGAAACCAAAGAACAGGAAGCGGTGCAGTTTGAATCTGTTGAATCAGCCCTTAATAAAACCGTTTCAACATTTAAGGATTTTTCCAAATCCATTAATGAGAAACAGGAAGAAGCAGTCAATGGCCTGATTGTAAAAACCCTTGATGATTATGTGAAACAGATTGGCAAAACGACCGCTGAACAAACAAAAGAGCTGCAGAAACTTGTTGATCAGCTGACGAAACAATCAACAGATGCGTCAAAGGATATTTCAAAAAGATTTGAGGATTATTCAAAGAAAATTGAGGAAATTCAGAAAAAACTGGATAAGGGGCAGGATAAAACATTTGAGACAATATCAGGCAATATAGAAAAACTGATCACTTCCCTTAATAAAGAAGTGAGCAAGGCGTCTGATACGGCATTTGTTAAAAACGCTATATTGGAAGACCTGAATAAAACTGCCAAAGATTTAAGTGATGTATCCAAGGCATCGGATCATGTCACGGCAAAATTTGATCTGGTAAGTGCGGGGCTGGATCGGCTGATTGCCCAGGTTGAGAAAATTGCGCCAATGAGCGAAGAGAAAAGAGGGCATATTTCTGCCGAAATAGAGGAACTGAAAAGGGTCAGCAACAGCACCGTCGGGATGGGCCGTAGCCCATCAGAATCCAGCCGGAAAAAGGCCTGATTTTCATTGGAAGCCAGACTTAAAACCAGCTTGATTGTCGGGGCAGAAATCAGACGCTGTGAGAATATGTCTATGTCTGCAACTGTAAATCATAAGGGCGATGAAGATCGGGGTTTGTTGCTGATTAAACAGTATGTTTATGGACAAGGGTGCAAAATATACACACAAAGCCGGGATATGGATGGTACCCTGTCGTGGCAACAGCCAAAGGGTGAGGCATTTATTGAAGAACGTGATGCGGACCACTATATCGCGCGTCAGATTGATTTCGATCCTGATCTCTGGGTTTTGGAAATAGAAGATAATAAGGGCGTGTATTCGCCAACGAACTAAAATCGGATTGAATTGAGTGGTTTAATGACTGAATTGTCAGAAAAATATTGGAAAAGCATGGATGCTGGCGGCGCTCCGGGCATTAGATTCCTGAGAAAGAGCTGGTTTCAATCATGGCTTAACCTTGTTCAGTCATCAAACAGCTGGACCAGGAACATTGAGTATATCTATGTTGACGGGACTGATAGTAACTGCGCCATTATTCCCTACGCCTATCAGAAAGTGGGGCCCCTTAAATTTGCATCACTTCCGGGGGCATATTTTCCGCATCGCGGAATTGTCAATACCGGTCCGGAAAGCGTCCTTATTGAAAATGCGGCAGCAAAATTAGGTGAAATACCAGGAATATACGGCTTTCGGATGGGACCGGTGGAAAGCAACGATCCTTTTGTTAATGCACTGACTGAAAAGCTGAAACAGAATAGCTGGAAAATCATAACAATGACGATCGGTGCCAATTACGGCATGGCGCCTCCTGCCAGTGTTGAGGACTATTTGTCGGGCTTCAGTGCAAACAGGCGTCAGAAAATGCGTTCCCACGCCCGTAAAATGGACGCATTGGGCAAGGTGGAATTAAAGCATTTTAACGACGTGGATAGTGCGATCTGGGAAAAGATATTTAAGGATATTGAAACGGTCGAAAGCAATGCATGGGTATCCAAATCCGGAGAGCCGCGTTTTATGGGGCGGGAAAAACAGACCTACTGGAACGAATTGGTTAAGGATGACTTTTATAAAAAAGCGCTCAGTGTCTGGATAATATATCTTGATGGTGAACCGGTCAGTAAAAAAGTGGCTCTGGATGCCGGGGGAATAAGATATTATCTGACCAGCAGCTATGATGAAAAAGTTGCCCGTTTTAATACGGGTGTCAGAATGGAAGTGGAATTTGTTTCCGATGCCATCGTTAAAGGTATAAAATATATCAATAATGGTCTTGGTGATTCCGGTTATAAAACACAATGGGGATCGGAATATTATAATGACCTTATTGATATAATCGCGTTCCCGCCCACTTTTAAAGGGCGCTTTGCCTATATGCTGGCAAAATTAAAAGCGGCATTGGGGCGTTAGACAGAGAAAAGGATGAAAAATGAGCAATGCCCGGCCAAGAAAAAGACTGCTTGTCGCCCGGGGCATTTGTTTTATATGCCTGCTCGTATCCTTCTGGATTGATCCGACATTATTGCTCAACCTTGAAAGGGCGACATTTGTGGAAGCGCTATTGCTTATCACTGCCGTTTTAGCGGGGGGCTTTATCATCTGGCAGAAATGGGTGGATAAAAAAGCGCGCATTTGATGGCTTAAATTCTGTACTTCCCGGAACCGTGACTTTAATATCCTAAAAAAGTAAAGAGGGATGATTATGGAAACAGCGGTTAATTACGGGGTGTGGTCACTGGTGCCGCTCATTTTTGCACTTGTTACGGCTTTCTGGACCAGAAGTGCCATTTTTTCATTATTTGCTGGATGTCTGATCGGGGTCATGATGCTCGATTATGATCCATTGGCGACCTTATACGGGCTTGATCCTGCAGGTGGACTGGTCCGTTTGATAGAAAACAGTCTGGGCGGGGAATTTATCCGTATCTGTGTGATTATTATTTTTATCGGCATCCTGTTTGAATTGTTCAAGCGTGCTGGGGTGCTGGTAACCTTTGCAGATAAAGTATCAAAAACAGGAACATCACCCAGAAAAGTAAAGTTTACCACATGGTTGATGGGTTTTTTAATTGTTGATGATTATTTTAGCCCGCTGATGACTGGCCCGGTGATGCGGCCCTTAACCGATAATGCCAAAGTCTCACGCGAGAAACTTGCCTTTATCCTAGATTCAACCACAGCCTCGGTCTGTGTGCTGGTACCTTTTATGTCCTGGGGGGCTTATATCGGTGGCCTGATTGCAAAAGAGGGGGGACCAATCGGTTCAATAGATGAAGCCATTACCCTGTTTGCCGGGTCTATCCCCTATAATCTTTATCCGATTTTGCTGGTGATCTTTACCATGCTGATAAGCCTTGAAATAATGCCTGATTTTTCCTTTATGAGAAAGGCTGAAAAAAGAGCAAAGGAAGAGGGCAAGGTTCTGCGGGATGGTGCCATTCCCATGGTCAGCGATGAAGGTGGCGGACTTTTCGAGAAAAAATTTGATAAAGCCTATCTGTTCTGGGATTTTGCAGTGCCGATCATTATTGTCTTTGGCACGGTGATTGTCACGTATTTTGCTTTTGGCCGACTGATGATACTGGAAGCTTTTATTATGGCGGTGATTTATCTTGGCACGTCGCTTTATATCAAAAAATATGTGGAAAATTTCAGCGACCTTACGGAAATCGGTATTGCAGGGGCCAAGAGTGTTATGTCGGCAATCATTATCACGGCTTTGGCATATTGCATTAATTCAGTGACCAAAGGGCTTGGGGCTGCGGAATATATAATGGCATTTTCCGAAGATTTCATGACTCCAACCCTGCTTGTGGCCTCAACATTTTTTATTACGGCGGTGATATCCTTCTCAACAGGAACATCCTGGGGAGCATTTGCCTTGATGATCCCGTTTGTTCTGCCTATTGCTTATGGGTTTTCAGGCGGGGTAGCGGATGACCCAATCGTCTATAAAACACTGGCCGCGGTTGTTGGGGGCGGTATTTTCGGCGACCATTCATCACCGGTGTCTGATACCTCAGTTCTGGCATCAATTGGGGCAGGCAGCGATCATATGGATCATGTGATTACCCAGCTTCCTTATGCGCTTACAATAGGCGCAACAACCATATTGCTCTATTTGATAATATAAAGCTATTGCTGATCTGCAGTATACCATTAGTCTTATTTTAATAATAACAGGATAACATCAGGTGCAGTTGAATATAATACATACAAAATATACCGGGTGACGTAACAAAAATGAATATATTCAAAGCGATAAAAGTCATTTTCTGGCAAATTGCCATATTAGCCGCCTGCTGTATGGTTATTGGATATTGGGCGGTCCGCTTTCCATATCCTTCACCGCTTATATTTGATCTGCTCGGCCCGAATAAGCGCTGGCCGACACAGCAGGTTGCCGATTGGGTGACATCCAGTAATATTGATGAAGGTTTCATGGCATTCTTTTACCGAGATCCCGACCGTAATATCCCGGCTGGTGATGATATGGTGGCGCCGGCTGATGGCAGTATCCGTTATATTGATGAAAAGGACGGTATTAATTATGTGGTCATTGCCCTGACATTCTGGGATGTTCATGTTCAGCGCTCCCCGGTTGCCGGGATTGTCGTCAAAGTGGAAGACCAGGGCGATACATTAATGGACGGTGAAGCCTATAATATGGTTTATCTGAAAGAAAAGATGGGTCCGGTTCAGAAAATTATCCATATCCAGTCTGACTGGGGACTTATTAAAGTACGCCTGATCACCAGTGCGCTTGCACGCAGAATCGAAGTCTGGCCAAAGGTTGGAGATAAAATTGAAAAAGGCCAGCGCCTGGGAAGGATTCATCTGGGCAGTACCGTTGTTGTCGATGTACCTGATCAGTTTACACCGGCCGTTAAAATCGGTGATGTGGTTGTCGGCGGTGAAAGTATTTTATTTAAAGCCGAAGAGCTGAAAAAAATTGAAGGGGAGCAATTATGATCTGGAATAAAGATGAAAATCGCTTTAGCTGGAGCTTTATAATTCTTGTTGTTTACTCAACCCTTTTCCTTGTGGCTTTTGACCTTATCTGGCGGCTGGTAAATATTGGTTTCATGGAACTTGCTGTGGGAGGAGCGGTGCTCTGGTTGATTGGTGCTGTGAGCATTATTTTTAAAAGCCGGAAAAAATCTTAGAAAAAAATATAATTTTTTTTCATACACGCCTTGACTATTTCCCTGTAACGATTATCTGTTCTCTACAGCTGTTAGCACTCTCACATGATGAGTGCTAACACACATTGATTTAACACTTTAATATTAACAACCCAAAAAAGGGGTAGAGAAAATGGGATTTCGTCCTTTACACGATCGCGTCCTCGTACGTCGCGTTGAAAATGAAATGAAAACAGCGGGTGGTATCATCATCCCTGATACAGCACAGGAAAAGCCAAGCGAAGGTGAAGTCATTGCTGCAGGTAACGGTGTAAAAGCCGCAGATGGCAAAGTCACGCCACTTGATGTTAAAGCAGGTGACAAAGTGCTGTTCGGAAAATGGTCCGGCACTGAAATCAAAGTTAACGGTGAAGAACTGTTGATTATGAAAGAATCCGATATTTTAGGCATCGTTGAATAATCGGCGCCTCAATCAGTAATGAAAATTAGCAAAAATAAGGAATTTTAAAAATGGCTGCTAAAGACGTAAAATTTGGAACTGATGCCCGCGCACGTATTGTTGCCGGTGTTGATATCCTTGCCAATGCAGTGAAGGTAACGCTTGGTCCAAAAGGTCGTAACGTACTCCTTCAAAAATCATTTGGCGCACCGCGCATCACAAAAGATGGTGTATCGGTTGCAAAAGAAATCGAACTTAAAGACGTTTATGAAAATATGGGCGCACAAATGGTCCGTGAAGTCGCTTCACGTACCAATGATGTTGCCGGTGACGGTACCACAACAGCAACCGTGCTTGCACAAGCACTGGTTCGGGAAGGCTTTAAATCAGTTGCTGCAGGAATGAACCCGATGGATCTACGTCGTGGTATTGACCTTGCCGTCAACAAAGTTTCTGCAGAACTTAAATCACGTTCAAAAGAAATTTCTACAAGTGAAGAAGTGGCGCAGGTAGGCTCCATTTCTGCCAATGGTGAAAAAGAAATTGGTCAGATGATTGCAAACGCCATGGAAAAAGTTGGTAAAGAAGGCGTGATCACTGTTGAAGAGGCCAAAGGTCTTGAATCAGAGCTTGATGTTGTGGAAGGAATGCAGTTTGACCGTGGATATCTTTCCCCATATTTTATTACAAACGCTGAAAAAATGTCGGTTGATCTTGATAATCCGTATATTCTTCTTCACGAATCAAAACTTTCAAATCTGCAGACAATGCTGCCAATTCTGGAAGCTGTTGCACAGTCCAGCCGTCCGCTTCTGATCATTGCAGAAGATGTGGAAGGTGAGGCACTTGCTGCGCTTGTTGTTAACAAACTTCGTGGTGGTCTAAAAATTGCCGCGATCAAAGCCCCTGGATTTGGTGATCGCCGTAAAGCCATGCTGGAAGATATCGCAATCCTGACAGGTGGCCAGGTTATTTCTGACGATCTGGGTATCAAACTTGAAACGGTTACGCTTAATATGCTGGTACAGCGAAAAACGTCAATATCACGAAAGAAGATACAGTGATTGTTGACGGTGCCGGTTCAAAAGAAGATATCGGTTCGCGCTGTGCACAAATTCGTACACAGATCGAGGCTACATCGTCCGATTATGACCGTGAAAAACTTCAGGAGCGTCTTGCCAAACTATCCGGCGGTGTTGCCGTGATTAAAGTTGGTGGTGCGACAGAGATTGAAGTGAAAGAAAGAAAAGACCGCGTTGATGATGCGCTTCATGCAACACGCGCAGCTGTGGAAGAAGGAATTGTCCCAGGTGGCGGCGCTGCACTTCTTTATGCCATTCGCGTGCTTGAAGGCGTTAAAGGCGACAATGCCGACCAGTCTGTTGGTGTTGATATCGTGCGCCGTGCCCTTGAAGCACCAGCCCGTCAGATCGCACAAAATGCCGGTCATGATGGGGCTGTGATTGCCGGTAAAATGAAAGAGCAGAAAGACATCAACTTTGGTTTTGATGCACAGACAGGTGAATATAAAGATCTTGTTGGTGCTGGTATTATTGACCCGACCAAAGTGGTTCGTACAGCTCTTGAAGATGCAGCTTCTGTTGCCGGTCTGCTGATTACTACAGAAGCCATGGTTGCTGAAATCCCTGAAGAAAAGTCCGGTGGAATGCCTGATATGGGTGGCATGGGCGGTATGGGCGGCATGGGTGGTATGGGCGGTTTCTAAACCCCTATATAAAACAGCGCTTTACAAGCTTAAATTAATGTACTATATGAAGGTCGGAGAGTTTCTTCGGCCTTTTTTATGGCCGGATGTCAAAATTTGCCACAATTTGGATTTAATTAAAGTGTAATGATTATCGGGTATAAAAAGTTACTTAAAAAAACAGGCGATTCTCTCTAATAACGCTTAAAGCTTGAGTAAAAAATTATGAATAAACATTCCGACATTTATAGCGTAGAATATTATCTTTCCCGGTTGGACGCGACCGAAAACAAGCCATTAATAATGCCCACTGCGAAAAAGAAAACTGCCTTTAAAATCCTGGTTCAGGATCACATTAAAGATAGTTTTTATCTTATTGATGCATAAAGATAAATTATAGTTTAATACCCATTCTTCCAGCCAAATCCTGCATATACTGATAAGCGACACGCCCTGAGCGTGCGCCTCTGGTCCTTGACCATGTCAAAGCTTCAGTATGGATGTTTTTTCTGTCCGCTTTGATCCCGTGATGGTCTAGATAGCCATCAATCATTGAAAGATAATCTTCCTGATTGCAGCTATGAAAACCCAGCCACAGGCCGAATCTGTCGGAAAGGGATACTTTTTCTTCCGTGGCTTCGGATGGGTTAATGGCAGTTGACCGCTCATTTTCCATCATATCGCGGGGCATCAGGTGGCGGCGGTTTGATGTGGCATAGAAGATAACATTGTCCGGCCGGCCTTCAATACCGCCCTCAAGGACGGCTTTTAATGATTTATAGGTACCATCATCATGGTCAAAGGATAAATCATCACAGAATAGAATACAGCGTTTATTCGACGCCCGAATGATATCAAGCAGCCTTGGCAGGCTTGGGATATCCTCCCGGTGGATTTCAATCAGGACCAGATCTTTTATCCAGGCATGAATTGCTTTGACAAGTGAACTTTTTCCCATTCCGCGCGCGCCCCAGAGCAGAGCGTTATTGGCGGAGTGACCGTCTGCGAACTGTTTTGTATTTTTAATAAGGATATCGCGCACATGGTCAATTCCTTTAAGGATATCAAGATCGACATGATTGACGTTTTTAATGCCGACCAAACGGTCCGGGTCTACCTGCCAGACAAAAGCATCCGCTCCTTCCAGGCTAGGGTTTGGAAGCGCCTGCGGAGCCAGACGATCCAGTGCATCGGCAATTCTTGATAATGTTTTATTGTCAATTTCAGGCATGTTTTGGTCGATTCCTCAAAAATAAAAGCTTTATCCTTGTTTTTACGCTGTCATGCGCTTATATCCAATAGATAATTTTTATAATAATAACGAGGAATATAAAATGTTTATTTCTGAAGCATATGCACAGGGTGCGGGTGCGCCAGGTGCAAATGGCCTGATGGATTTTCTGCCATTTATTCTGATTTTTGTTGTTTTCTATTTTCTGCTGATCAGACCACAGCAAAAACGCGCTAAAGAACATAAAGCAATGGTTGAAGCGTTGAAACGTGGTGACAAGGTCATTACATCGGGTGGGATTATCGCCAAAGTTACCAAAGTCATCGATGATGAAAAAGTCGAACTGGAAATTGCGCCGGATGTTAAAATTCAGGTGCTAAGGGCGACAATCAGTCAGGTACAGGGTAAACCGGCCCCGGCAAATGACGATAAAAAATAATTAGTTTAGACGGAAAATTATAAACGGATCTGGAAAATGCTCGAATTCCCGCGCTGGAAAGTAATTACAATTCTACTCGTCTCATTCTTTGGAATGTTGCTTTCCCTGCCAAATTTTCTTAGCGATGAACAGCTTGAAAAATTACCATCCTTTATGCCAAGTGGCAGGGTAACACTCGGACTTGATCTTCAGGGTGGAGCACACATGCTGATGGGGGTCGATGTCAGTGAAGTGATCAAAAGAATGCTTGAAGACAAGCGGGATAATATCCGGGATGACCTGCGCGATGAGAAAATTACGCACAGAATTACCATTCGCGGTGAAGAACTTGTTGTCACATTAAATAATGCGGCTGACCGGGAAAACGCCACCCGCGTTATAAGATCATCTATTGAAAAAGTCGGTGCCAGTATGACGTCAATCGGCGCGGATGATCTTGTTATTGAGGATGGCAGTGGACCGGTCATTAATTTGCATCTGTCGGAAGCCGCGGTCATTGACAAGAAAAACCAGACCGTCGCCCAGTCAATTGAAGTATTGAGACGCCGTATTGATGCCATGGGAACCAAAGAGCCAACCATTCAGCAGAACGGCGAAGACAGCGTTCTTATACAGGTACCGGGTATCAAGGATACTCAGGAGCTTAAAACGATTATCGGCACGACAGCCCAGATGAACTTTCACCTGACAGATCTTACTGTGAGTATGGCGACCCTGACCAAAAACAGCCGTGTCCCGCCGGGAACGAGCGTGCTTCCTTCCTATGAAGTTGATGAAAATGGTAATCCGCTTGCCTATTATGCCATCAAAAACAGGGTAATGGTGCCCGGTGAAGACCTGGCGCAGGCAAATCAGGGTGTGGATCAGGACAACCAGATTGTTGTCAATATTACCTTTAATACAAAAGGTGGAAAGTTATTTGCCGATGCGACAAGGGCCAATGTCGGCAAACCATTTGCTATTGTGCTTGACGGTAAAGTCATCAGCGCACCGCGGATTAATACGGCTATTCTTGGCGGGTCGGCCAGCATTTCCGGCGGCTTTACCGCGAAGGAAGCCAGCGATCTGGCGCTGCTGCTTAGAGCAGGTGCCCTTCCAGCACCACTCACTGTGGAAGAAGAAAGAACAGTTGGCCCGGATTTGGGGGCAGATTCTGTTGAAGCAGGCAAGAAAGCCTCTATTATAGGCCTTTCGGCTGTGATGATATTTGTCATGCTGACTTACGGATTTTTTGGGTTCATTGTCAATGTGGCCCTTACCGTTAATATCTTTATGATATTTGGCATTCTTTCGCTTTTTGGAGCGACCCTGACACTTCCCGGTATTGCGGGGGTGGTCTTGACGGTCGGGATGGCTGTTGACGCCAATGTGCTGATTTTTGAGCGGATCCGTGAAGAAATAAAACGCGGCAAGAGCGTTCTCCCGTCTATCGAGGTGGGATATGACCGGGCGCTCAGCACCATCGTTGATGCCAATGTGACCACACTGATTGCCGCGCTTATTCTGTTTCAGTTTGGATTGGGGCCGATTAAGGGGTTTGCCGTTACCCTGGCAGCCGGTATTTTTACCTCCGTATTTACGGCGGTCAGCCTTTCCCGATTAATGATTGTCACCTGGGTGCGTAAACGACGCCTCAGCAGTCTTGTACTTTAAAGGAGGAACCCATGAAACTACTTAAACTGGTTCCGGAAGATACACATATTAATTTTATTGGTGTGCGGAAATTTGCCTATGTTTTGTCGTCATTGCTGCTAATCAGCTCAATTGCACTCTATATTGTTAAAGACCTCAATTTCGGTATTGATTTTAAAGGCGGTTTTCTGATCGAAGCACATACGGATCATGCCACGGATGTCGGGAAAGTCAGGAGCCTCACCAGTGAGCTTGGCTTTGGCGATGTGGCCGTGCAGACATTTGGGCAGGATAATGAAATTCTCATTCGCCTAGAATATCAGGAAGATAAGTCCTTAAGTGAGGTTGTTGATATTGTCCGTTCCACCCTGGAACAGGGTATCGGCGATAATGTAAGATTTGAGCGGACGGAATCTGTTGGCCCCAAGGTTTCCGGTGACCTTATTGAATCAGGAATATTATCAGTGCTTCTGGCGATAGGGGCGGTGCTCTTTTACATCTGGGTGCGCTTTGAATGGCAGTTTGGTCTTGGTGCAGTGATTGCGCTTATTCATGATGTGCTTATAACTATCGGCATGTTTTCATTAACCCGGCTTGAATTTAACCTGAATATTATTGCGGCACTCCTGACCATTGTCGGTTATTCCCTTAACGATACGGTGGTTGTGTATGACCGCATTCGTGAAAATCTTGGTAAATACCGCAAGATGGACTTACCGGAACTGTTAAACCATACCCTTAATGAAACGCTTTCCCGTACAACAATGACGTCATTTACGACGATCATTGCCCTGTTTGCGCTGTTTTACTTTGGTGGAGAAGTGATCCATGGTTTCACGGCGGCGATGATCTGGGGTATTTTTGTCGGTACATATTCATCGATCTTTATTGCATCGCCTGTGCTTATGTGGTTTGACCTAAACCGTGAACCGACGGCAAAGCCGGAACCTCATAAGGAACATATCCCAGAGCAGTTCAGGTAATGGAATTTAATGAAATAAAATCCAGCGAAGAAGCCTTCATTGCCGGTTATGGTGACGGGGGCTTTCGCATGGGTGAAAGTCGCTTTGAAGGCTCAATGCTGATCACTCCGAACGGGTTTTACCCCTGGGCTGTGACCAACAAGGACGATATTACCCTTGAAAGCCTGTCTCCTATTCTTGAGGCGGCAGAAAATGTCGAAATCCTCATTATTGGTATGGGGGAAAGAATGGCGTTTCTCGATAAGACAATCCGTCAGAAATTTGGCCAGAATGACATTGCCATTGAGGTGATGGATACCGGGGCCGCAGCCCGGACCTATAATGTCCTGCTACAGGAAGGCCGTAAGGTTACAGCGGCACTTATTGCAATCTGACCTTATTAGTCTACGCCCTATTTTTAACATTTTTCCCTGTCATATAAGTTGTCTGAACATAAGCAGAATAATAGAAAAAATTTTATGTTTAAGCTTTTATTAATTTCCGCTCTTCAATAATTATCAAAATTTAAAAATTAATGGATGACCAGATATGAAAATGATTACCCGTAAACCAGTAACCCTTATTTTGACCTCAGCCTTGCTGCTGTCGGCTTGCGCGACTGATCCCTATACAGGCGAGAAAAAAACATCCAACACAGCCGTTGGTGCCGGAATTGGCGCTGTGGTCGGGGCCATTGGCGGCGCGATAGTCGGTGGTAACAATACCCGTAAATCAATGCTGATCGGAGCCGGTGTCGGCGCACTTGCCGGTGGTGGCGTCGGTTTTTATATGGACCGTCAGGAAGCTAAGCTGCGTCAGCAGCTTCAGAACACCGGGGTTCAGGTGGTCAGAAACGGCGATAATATCATCCTGAATATGCCTGGCAATATTACCTTTGCCACCAATAGCGCGGATGTGAACCCCAATTTTTCCGATGTTTTGCATTCGGTAGGACTGGTCCTAAAGGAATATGATAAGACCTATGTCGATGTGCTCGGGCACACCGATTCAACCGGGTCTTCCAGCTATAACCAGATGCTGTCCGAGCGCCGGGCCCAGTCGGTTGCCAACGTCCTGATGAATGAAGGTATTATTGGCCAGAGAATTATTGTTAAAGGTTTGGGCGAAGACTATCCAATTGCCGACAACAGCACAACTGAAGGCCGGTCCTTAAACCGCCGGGTTGAAATTGCTCTGTCCCCTGTTACCTGATAGAAAACTCCATACTGTAATTTAAGGTCGGATCAGATGGTCCGGCCTTTTTTGTTTTTGCGCGGTCCTTGCTAAGATATCAAAGTTTCTGATAAAACAATCTTTCAGTAATGTGGGGAGCAAAGAATTGACAGTTAAAACAGCCGGTGAACTTTCAAGACGGCAATTTTTATCAAAGAGTTTTTATGGTGCCGCTGGTGCCGGGCTCGCCACATTATCCGTTACTGGAGGTGCGAGGGCGCAAAATGCAGCTGCAAAAGGCGATATTTATTTCCCGCCACCGGAGGATCAGGGCGGTTGGCGCAGTGTTCATCCGCGGGATTTGTCCGGCATTAATGCTGAAAAACTTGAAAAAGCGGTTTCATTTCATGACCAGTCCCCGGTAAGTTTAAGTCGTGGGGCAGCGCTCCTGATCATTCATAAGGGCGCAGTGATTGCTGAAAGCTATGTTACGGGCCGTAAGGGCGGGCCGAAAAACTGGACAGCGAAAACCTGCAACGATATGAAGTCGTCAACCAAATCGGTCTTTGGCACCGGGGCGGGTGTTTTTCTTGATGAATTTAAAGACCAAGTCAGCCTGGACAGTCTTCTGGTTGGGGAAAGCAGGGAAAATTCTCTTATCCCGCAGATCTGGGACCAGCCCATTACTGATGAAAGAAAGATGAAAATCAAGGTCAAACATGTGCTTTCGATGACTTCCGGACATGCCGGGCCGGAACCTTGGTTGGGGACTGCTAAACGCCAGCATAAAGCGGGCTACGGCGGCGCATATCAGATGTATGAATATTGTTTTGGCTGGTGGAATTTTGAAGGGGTCGCCTCCCACGAACAGCTTCTGTTCGCGCCGGGAAGCGATTTCATGTATAGCAATTTCGGCATGGAACAAATGGCATTGGCCATGCGGAATATTTCCGGCAAAACTCTTGGTGAATATACTTATGATAAAGTACTCGGCCCAATTGGCATGCCCATAGGGCTTCGCAATAATCAATATCGGGATATGCCCTATTCCGACAGTTTTGAACTTAATTTTGCCGATAATCAGGGTTGGGGCGTTGGTGGTTCGATAGGCTGTGATGCTTATGGTGCCGATGGCAGCAAAAGCCCATATGGGTTTAATTCTATTGCGGGAAGCACATTTCGATGCACGGCCCGGGATTATGCCAGGCTTGCCTATCTCTGGCTCAATGGCGGTCGTTGGAAAGGTGAACAACTGGTGCCGGAAGCGTGGCTCAAACTGGCAACAAGCCGGTTCCAGCGCAAGGATGGATCAACACCCAATAATTACGGCTATTCATTCTGGGTGATGGATGACCTGCCGGGGGTGCCAAAGGACTTATTTATGTCACGCGGGCATAATCAAAATCACAGTTTTATTATTCCCAGCCTTGATCTGGTGGTCGTAAGGCAGGGCAATGACAACAGACGCGAAATTGACGGTGTATCCTTTGAAACAGCGCTCATACAAAAAATCGTCGAGGCTTTAACATAAGGTAACCAAGAAAAAGAATAAAAAAAGCCGGGTTTTAACCCGGCTTTTCTTCATTGATATGCTCAAATGCTGATTACATGATCGGGTTTTGAACCGAAATCATGCTGGCAAGCATTGGGATTGAAAGCATTGTATTGGTACGGCTGAAAAGCATGGCACGACGGGCCATTTTTGGCTTTAATGCTGCGTCCGCTTCAACAATACCAAGGGCAATTTTCTGTGCCGGCCAGATAATGAACCAGACGTTAAAGGCCATGATCAGGCCAAGCCACATACCGAAGCCGATATTTGGCTGCTGAAGCATCAGTGCCTCAACCAGATATCCGTTTCTCCAGGCCAGTGCGAGACCAAAGAAAACAGTGAAGAAAGCACCCCAACGGAACCAGAATAGGGCTTCCGGTGCAATCACTTTGCCGATTGCCGGTTTTTGTTCATCCGGAATTTTCGGCATGCTTGGAATTTGCACAAAGTTGAAGTACCAGAGAATGCCGATCCACATAATACCGCTAAGTACATGGAGGTAACGAATTAAAAACAGTTCTGTGTCCATAATAAATCCCTCCTTTACATATTGTTCATAACATCAGAGATCGCGGCTTCCGGCGCGCTCATCTGGCTGTCATAAATTGCATCAGTTGCGAAAATCATAATCACGGTCAGTACGATACCTGCGACTATGGTCAGTGGTAGTGATTCTAGAATTTTACCCATTTTTTAACCCTCGTGTTTAATTTTAAGTTCTGCGTCCCTTATGGTTCGGATTATCCTGTAAGTTTCCTTAGAACGAGTGTAAACTTAACAGTAAATTAACCTTGCGTCAAAAAGACTCTTGTAACTTTACTTAATTTCAGTCATTTAGGGCCCATGTCAGAATTAGAAACATATTGTGCAAAACAGGTCAAAAAATATGATTATGACCGTTTTCTGATCACATTATTTGCCAAGGCGGACATACGGGAAGATCTTTTTGCCCTTTATAGCTTTAATCATGAAGTGGCAAAAATCAGGGAAGCGGTGAGCGAACCAATGCTGGGTGAAATCAGGCTTCAGTGGTGGCGGGAAGCGATTGAAGGAATTGTCGCGGGCAACCCACGCAATCACGAAGTGGTGTTGCCACTATCCGATGCTTTTCATAGGCATGGCCTGTCCGCAGACAGTTTTATCAGTATAATTGATGCCCGGTCAGCCGATATTTATGATGAAAACCCCAATACAATTGCCGATTTTGAAAAATATCTGGGGGCAACATCGGGTAATTTAATGAAACTCGCAGGTCAGATTTGCGGTGAGCAGGATGAGCATACCTTATCGCTTTGTTATGATCTTGGGATGGTGTGGGGGCTGATCGGGACGATCCGAGCACTCAGATTTCAGCTGGCGCAGGGAAAATTATCGCTGCCACAGGATATTATGCATCAGTTTGAGGTCAGAAAAAGTGATCTGATGGCGTTGGAGGGAAATGAAAATATTAAACGGCTGATCCAGGGCCTTCATCAGTCAGCAACAAACTATCTAAATCAGATTGCAAAAGATAAAAAAAGCATCAATAAGGATGTGAGGCCATTATTTTTGCTGTCCGCCTTAAGCCGCAGTTATCTTAATATGATCCGCCGTGCCGGGTATGACCCCTTTAAGCTGAATGAAAAGGCGAGCATGTTTCCACGTCAGTGCCGTTTATTTTTCAGTGCCCTGTTCGGGGTTGTTTAACCAGTGATCAAGGGCTTCAAGCGCCCTTTTTGATTTATGGGGTTTGCGGTCCTTTCGCTTTATTTTCTGACCGTCAATTTTTTTATAGTCCAGCGGTGGCATAATACCGAAATTAACATTCATCGGCTGAAATGTTTTGGCGGTTCCGGCCCCTTCGATATGACCGCCGGTAATATGATTAATCAGGGCGCCAAAGGCGGTGACAATCGGTGGGGAATTTACACGTTTACCAAGCTGTTCCGCTGCCAGGAAAAACCCTGCCATCAGCCCCATAGCACCACTTTCCACATATCCCTCAACGCCGGTGATTTGCCCGGCGAAGCGTAGACGCGGCATGGATTTAAGCCTGAGCTGATCATCAAGCAGTTTGGGGCTGTTGATAAAAGTGTTTCGATGAAGTCCGCCAAGTCGGGCAAATTCGGCCTTTTCCAGTCCGGGAATTTTTCTGAAAATTTCCTTTTGGAACTTATACTTAAGCTTGGTTTGAAAGCCGACCATATTATAAAGCGTGCCCAGTTTATTATCCTGACGGAGCTGAACAACGGCATAGGGCCTTTCATCACTATGTGGGTTTTTAAGGCCGACCGGCTTCATCGGACCGAAGGAAAGGGTTTCAGGGCCGCGTTCGGCCATAACCTCGATCGGCATACAGCCTTCAAAGAACGGAATATCCTGTTCCCATTCCTTATAGTCTGATTTTTCGGCGTCTGTTATATCCTCAATGAACTGATAATATTGGTCTTTTGACATCGGCAGGTTGATATAATCCGCGCCATCACCCTTATCATATCGGCTTTGGAACCAGGCTTTGCTGAAATCGATCGTGTCCTTATAAATGATCGGCGCAATCGCATCAAAAAACTGTAGCTCATCAACCCCGGTAATATCCAGAATGGCCTTAGCCAGTGCGTCAGAGGTGAGGGGACCGGTGGCAATAATCACGCTGCCCCAGTCTTCGGGCGGGATGGTATCGACTTCACCACGTACAAGCGTAAAAAGCGGACTTGCCAGTAATTTTTCCTGTACATACTGGCTGAACAGATCCCGATCAACAGCAAGGGCGCTTCCGGCGGGGACTTTTGTCTTTTCTGCCGCTTCCATCATCAGGCTGCCCATTCGGCGCATTTCTTCGTGCAACAGCCCGACCGCGTTATTTTCAGGATCGTCTGACCGAAAACTGTTTGAGCAGACCAGCTCGGCAAGGCCGTCTGTCTGGTGAGCATTGGTGCCCTTTACCCCGCGCATTTCATGCAGGATGACGGAAATGCCCGCTTTGAGCAGTTGCCAGGCCGCTTCCGTTCCGGCCATGCCGCCGCCAATGATATGTACAGGGGAAATTGTCATAAAGTCTGCCCGAATTTAGTTTTGATGCTGATAGCATTTTTCTGATCAATATCAAAAAGAAAAAAGGGCCTAAAAATGATAACGCCTGCTTGGGCAAGCAGGCGCATCAAAATGGAGTAAGTTGAGTATTATGGTATTACAGTTATGTTTGGGCATCTGTAATGATTTCAATATAGGACGAAAAGGTTAACAAAAGGTTAACAAAATTAAAAATTTTATGAGAATTTTTGGAAAATCGGACTGTAGTGCTTTAAAGTCATTTAAAATCAATAGGTTAATTTGTCATTTTTTGGCAAAAAATAGTTCAAAATAGTGCAATATATTATGAAAATTATCCGCGCGTACACCAAAAATTAACCATAAAATGCGCCAAAATGACACATTTAAGAGCGTTCTAATTTAAAGTATTTTTGCCAGATATTCTCCGGTAAAACTGCCCTTCGCCTTGGCGACGTCCTCGGGTGTTCCTTCGGCGATAATCATGCCGCCGCCGCTACCGCCTTCGGGGCCGATATCGATAATCCAGTCCGCGGTTTTGATGACATCAAGGTTATGTTCAATGATGATGACCGTATTGCCCATATCCACCAGTGCCTGGATCACCTCCAGCAGTTTTTTGATATCCTCGAAATGAAGGCCGGTTGTCGGTTCATCCAGAATATAAAGTGTGCGTCCGGTTGAGCGTTTGGAAAGCTCCTTTGACAGTTTGACCCGCTGGGCTTCACCGCCGGATAGGGTGGTGGCGGCCTGTCCGATAGTGATATAATCAAGGCCGACTTTCTGCATCATTTTAATTTTGTCCCGAACGCTTGGAATGGCCGCGAAAAATTCAACGCCGTCTTCCACGGTCATATCCAGAATGTCGGAAATTGATTTCCCTTTAAATTTAATTTCCAGGGTTTCACGGTTATAGCGTTTTCCCTTGCAGACATCGCATTTCACATAAACATCAGGCAGGAAATGCATTTCAATTTTTATAAGCCCATCCCCCTGGCAGGCTTCGCAGCGGCCACCCTTGACGTTAAAGCTGAAACGACCCGGTTTATAGCCGCGGGCCTTGGCCTCCGGCAGACCGGCAAACCAGTCACGGATCGGGGTAAAGGCGCCGGTATAGGTCGCCGGGTTTGACCGCGGTGTGCGACCGATCGGCGACTGGTCAATTTCAACAATTTTATCAATATATTCGAGCCCGGTGATATCTTCATGCTTGCCCGGAATGACACGGCTGTGGTTCAGTTTGCGGGCAACCGCTTTATAGAGCGTATCAATTGTCAGGGTTGATTTACCGCTGCCCGATACTCCGGTGATACAGGTCATGACCCCAAGCGGGAATTTTGCCGTGACATTCCTTAAATTATTGCCGCTGGCCCCTGTTATCACAATTTCTTTTCGCTTTTTACCGGCATAATGCCCTTTGCGCCGCTCGTCCGGCACCGCAATTTTTAGGGCGCCACTTAAATACTGACCGGTCAGGCTTTTTTTATTTTTCATAATTTCGGCTGCCGTACCCTGTGCCACCACTTCACCACCATGGACACCGGCACCGGGGCCCATGTCAATCACATGATCGGCGGTGAGAATAGCTTCTTCGTCATGTTCGACCACCAAAACGGTGTTGCCCATATCACGCAGATTACAAAGCATTTTAAGAAGTCGGCCATTATCCCGCTGATGAAGGCCGATTGACGGTTCATCTAGCACGTAAAGCACCCCGGTCAGACCGGAGCCGATCTGACTGGCGAGGCGGATACGCTGGCTTTCCCCGCCGGAAAGGGTGCCTGATTTTCGCGACAGGTTAAGATATTCAAGACCGACATTGTTTAAAAATCCAAGCCGTTCGGTTATTTCCTTGAGCACCCGGTAGGCGATTTCATTTTCCTTATCTGTCAGCTTGGCGCTTAAGCCATCAAACCATTCATAGGATTTACGTACGGAAAGTTCGGTAATTTCGCTGATATGCTTGCCGTCAATTTTAACGGCCAGGGCTTCGGGTCTAAGCCGGTGACCATCGCAGGCATCGCAAGTCGTGGCACTTTGATAACGGGCAAGCTCATCACGCATCATTGAACTGTCGGTTTCGCGCCAGCGCCGCTGAATATTGCCGATCACGCCTTCAAAGCTTTTTTTAACCACATAACTTTTGATATTGTCACTGTTATAGGTGATTTCAATTTCCTCATCACCGCTGCCGTGGAGCAGTACATCTTGAACCTTTTCCGGCAGATTTTCAAACGGGGTTGATGTCTTGAACCCATAATGACGGGCAATGCTTTCAAGGGTCTGGGCATAATAGGGTGAATTTGATTTCCCCCACGGTGCCAGTGCCCCCTTATCAAGCGACAGTTTTCTATCCGGCACCACAAGGTCCGGATCAAAATAAAGCTTCTGGCCCAGGCCGTCACAAACCGGGCAGGCACCAAAGGGATTATTGAATGAAAATAGCCTTGGTTCAATTTCCTCGATGGTAAAGCCCGATACGGGACAGGCAAATTTGGCGGAAAATAATGTCCGTTCGGCTGTGTCATTCGCCACTTCGGCGACAACCAGCCCGTCCGACAGGTTAAGGGCGGTTTCAAGACTGTCGGCAAGCCGGGTTTCAAGGTCTGGCCTGACCACGACGCGGTCCACCACCACTTCAATATCATGCTTTATTTTTTTATTTAAGTCGGGGACGTCCTCAATTTCATAATATTCGCCGTCAACCTTGACCCGCTGATAACCGGCTTTAAGCAGGTCCATGAATTCTTTTCTATATTCGCCCTTGCGACCCCGGACAATCGGCGCCAGCAGGAAAAGCCTTGTCCCTTCCGGCATTTCCATGATTTTATCAACCATCTGGCTGATGGTCTGGCTGGTGATGGGTAGGCCCGTTGCCGGGGAATAGGGGATACCGATCCGCGCATAAAGCAGCCGCATATAATCATAAACTTCGGTAACGGTGCCGACGGTTGAACGGGGGTTTCGGGACGTTGTTTTCTGTTCAATCGAAATGGCGGGGGACAGCCCCTCAATATGATCGGCGTCGGGCTTTTGCATCATTTCAAGAAACTGGCGGGCATAGGCGCTTAAGCTTTCCACATAGCGGCGCTGCCCTTCGGCATAAATCGTGTCAAACGCCAGTGATGATTTGCCAGAGCCACTAAGCCCGGTAATCACCACAAGCTTATCACGCGGAATATCCACATTCACCGATTTAAGATTATGTTCCCTTGCCCCGCGAACGGAAATTTCAGTCAGCATTGAATGCACCCTTTTAGACCAATATATGTGCAATTTAAGGGATTCGAAAAATAAGTAAAGTTCTTATTTTGTTCTTGGTTGCAATCATAGGAGTGAGTGGCTATTGTAAGGGCAACTGGATTCGAATTTAAGATAAGGAAATATGATTATGGCGGGGAGCGTTAACAAAGTAATTTTAATCGGAAATCTGGGCCGTGACCCTGAAATCCGCCACACACAGGACGGCTCACCAATCGTGCAGCTGAGCGTCGCCACCTCCGACACATGGAAAGACCGGGCCACCGGCGAGAGGCGCGAACGCACCGAATGGCACCGGGTGGTGATCTTTAACGAGCATCTTTGTAAAGTTGCTGAAAACTACCTTAAAAAAGGCTCGAAAGTTTATGTTGAAGGGTCGCTCCAGACCCGCAAATGGACCGATCAGCAGGGCGTTGAAAAATACACCACCGAAGTGGTGCTGCAACGCTTTAACGGCGAGTTGACCATGCTTGACGGCCGCGGCGAAGGCGGCGATGGCGGCGGCTACGGCGGCGGTGATTACGGCGGTGGCTCCTCCGGCGGTTTTAATCAGGACACCGGTGGCGGTTCCGATTTTGACGACGAAATCCCGTTTTAAATTCTAATGAAAAGCCCCGCACTGCGGGGCTTTTTTGATAATATATAAGACTGCAATCTGCCCAAAGCAGATATTGAAGTATCTTAATAGTTGACTAAAGTATTCGACTATTATTAGCATTTTGAATTTGGAGGGGGAAGAATGACACAAGAGGTAAATTATGTATCTGGATTGGGGAAAAAATCTATTTTGCCACCGGAACTTAAGGACTGGAACTGGGGAGCTTTTTGTTTAAACTGGGTATGGGGTATTGGTAATAGTACCTACATTGCACTTCTTATGTTTATCCCATTTGTTAATTTAATTATGATTTTTATTTTGGGGGCAAAAGGTAACGAATGGGCGTGGCAAAATAGAACATGGAGAGATTTTGAACACTTTAAGACTGTTCAAAAGAAATGGCGAAATGCAGCATTAATAATTTTTGTTGTTGTTTTCCCATTGTTTTTTGTTGGAATTTCCGGGGCCCTCAAAGGCGAGGCTTTCGATCTATCACTTGCTAAAATACAAGAAAATTCAAATGTTATTGAATTAATTGGAACACCAATAGATGCAGGTTTCTTTGTTACTGGTTCAGTTTCAACAAGCGGACCTACTGGTGAAGCTAGCTTACAGTACTCAATTTCTGGACCAAAAGGTAATGCTGAAGCATATGTTTTTGCATACAAGAAATTTGAAAGGTGGCATTTATACGAAGTTGTTGTAATTGATGAAGCCACTGAACAAAAAATACAAGTGGTTACTCCATCTAATTAAATTATTTGATTTTAATTCATTTGCGAGTGACTGCTTCCGACCCAATGCGACGTTCATGAAGTGACTTCTTAACGTTCACGGAATTTTAAAAGCAGTCATTCCATACATCGCATACCACTATAAGTAAAATTACTGGGCCAATTGTGCATAAATTGATAAGTAAGGACGAGATAACAAGGACTTTTGACCACCAAGTACTAAAATGAATTTCTGAAAAGCAATATAATAATACGCCAATTAAAAGAAAATAAGGAACCATATCAACAGGCAATAAGAATATACGAGGCATGTCTTTGGTACTTTCCCAGATAAGGGATAACAAAAAGTGCGCTACATACAAAGACAAGTAAGGTAGCACCAATGCTCCAAGGAACCAAAGTGCGTTTGCTTTAGAAATTCTTTTCATTCTTATTCCCCTTTTTACGTTAGCAGCGCTCATCTTAACAAATTAATTAAGTTTTTAGGAGATTAATATAGCTTATAAAATCCAGTTTCAATACTTGCAAAATTTACTTATAATCACTGTCCGCTTAGGGTCAGAAGCAGCTAAACAGACTAGTTATCACTTTCGGCAGTTGTCGGCCATCTGGGCGACTTCTAACAATTTAATTCAGCCATAAAAGCATGTTAAATCTGACGATCTGGACGAAAGGATAATTCGCATGTAGTATGTCATAACTGACACTGTGAGCTCAAAATAAAGGTGCAGTAAAATTAGGATTTAGGGAGGGAAAGTATCGTGTACACAGGTATGCTTGCGATAATATCTTTATTGCCAATTTTTTCTGTCGCCGTATTTTTGGTAATGTTACGCTGGCCCGCCAGTCGTGCTATGCCAATTTCTTATTTGGTAGCATTGGGACTGGCGCTCGCAGTGTGGCAGGTGCCATTTGTAAAGGTTATGGCGGCATCATTTAACGGACTGGTTGACGCGTTAGAGCTAATTTATATTATATTTGGTGCAATCCTGCTTTTGAATACATTGCAGGAAAGTGGTGCCATTCAAACGATCCGCAGGGGTTTTTCAGACATTACCCCGGATAGACGCATCCAGGTGATCATTATCGCGTGGTTGTTTGGATCATTCATCGAAGGATCGGCAGGCTTTGGAACGCCGGCTGCGGTTGTTGTGCCGCTTATGGTCGGCCTTGGGTTTCCTGCAATGGCTGCGGTTGTTGCCGGAATGATCATTCAAAGTACTCCTGTCTCATTTGGCGCTCTTGGCACACCAATGTTAACAGGGATTAGCACTGGTCTTTATGGAGACCCGGAAGTGCTCGCCTATTCACAGTCTCTTGGTCTCGAATGGCTTGATTTTATTTCTTTCATTGCTGCGAAAGTTGCGATCCTGCACGCAGCGGCCGGAACCTTTATTCCACTGTTTCTTGTTTCATCGATGACTTATTTCTTTGGTAAAAACCGGTCTTTTGTCGAAGGGCTTAAAATTTGGAAATTTGCCTTATTTTCAGCGTTTGCGATGACGGTTCCGTATTTACTTGTTGCTCTATTTTTAGGGCCAGAGTTCCCCTCTCTTTTTGGTGGTTTGATTGGCCTCGCGATTGTTGTATATGCCGCCAAGTCAGGGTTTCTGATGCCGAAGGATAATGAAATTTGGCAGTTTGACGACAAGGAAAACTGGAATCCCCATTGGATCGGAGGGTTTGAGATAAAAGAAACAGCAACAAAAAGCAAACCCATGAGCATGACCAGAGCATGGCTACCCTACATGATTGTCGCTGCATTATTGATACTCACCCGATTGCCGCAACTTCCATTTTCATCAATGTTGCGTGGTGAGTTTCTGACCTTTACAATTAGTAATATATTTGGCACCGGGCTTGGACAATCGATCCAGCCTTTTTATACACCAGCGGCCCTTTTTGTTACGGTTTCAATAATTACTTATTTTATTCACGGCATGGATTTTAGATCATATGTCCACGCCTGGAAAACATCTGCACGAACAATTCTTTCAGCCGGCGCAGCGTTGGTTTTTACTGTTCCTATGGTGCAGGTTTTCTTAAATTCTGATGGTGGTGCGGCTGGTTATGAACAGATGCCTATCGTCCTTGCCGAGGGTGTCGCCGCTGTTGCCGGATCAGCATGGCCGTTCTTTTCCACATTCATTGGTGGAATTGGTGCATTCGTTGCCGGAAGTAATACTGTAAGCAATATGATGTTTTCCCTATTCCAGTTTGGTGTTGGAGAACGAATTGCCGCCGACCCCACATGGATTGTTGCCTTGCAAGCCGTCGGCGGCGCTGCCGGTAATGTCATTTGTGTGCATAATGTGGTTGCTGCATCTGCTGTCGTTGGGTTGGTGGGGCGAGAAGGCGAAGTGATCAGAAAAACACTGCCAATTTTTATCTATTATGCTCTTTTTACCGGATCAATCGGTTATGGTATTATTTCATTTGGCACAAATGGCGTTTTAAACGCAGGATTTATAGTCATGGCAACCATTATTGTTGCCGCTTGCGCCCTGATCATTAAATATGGCAGCGGTAAGAACAGAGCGCGTGCTACTTGAATTAATGCTCTATATTAATACTCGTTAGACCTTTATAGAAATAAAGATCCTAGCGACAAAGTTAGTGAAAGATAGACGTCCCTCATTGAGGATTTAATATGATACGGTTCTGGGCAGCGATTGGCTGGATGGCCACTTCCGACCCAAAGCGGACAATGAATATAAGTAGGTGACCACTACAGGTATTTGCAATCTTCCATTTCGTAATTCCATGCCCCTCCCTGCGTCCAAGTAGGCATCCTTAGTGGCTGAATTACTCATATTGGGTAAAAAATTTAGTATCAAAACGATTAGGAAAACAACTACAACAAATACTATTACATTTTTGGGATTACGATTTTTCTTAAACGGATCGTCCAAGTCGAGATATTTTCTGGTATACTTATTGGAAATTTTAAGAGCTAAATATATTGGTCCTAATACGATTAAAAATCCGATTAGGTATATAATACCCACTACTAATAAATCTATTAACTCAGCAATCAAAACAAATTCCTCGGCCCAAATTAAAGTTTTATATTGGCTTCAAGATAAATTATAACAATCAAAAAAATTGATAAATATAATGAATGCCAGCATTCGACCCAAATCGGACAGTCAAGGTAGTTCTAATTAAAGTTTTTAGAACCGATAACTCCGCACAAACCATAAGAAAAAGTTGTTCATGAATGACCGTTAAGTCAATGGATCATAATATATTTCTATATAGCAAATTCCAATAATGGCTATACCTTGTATAGACCAATTTCTTTATATCTTCATCGTTTGGAAAATGTTCACGCAATACTTCTATATAGACAGCTATCTTCGGGTCCGTAGGTTTCTCGGAAATCTTCTCCAGTAACTTTGTTTTTATTTCCATTGATATAAGAGGTGGTTTTTTATCTAGCAATAAATGGGCGGCATTTAGATTTTGATATTCATTTTCTGAGCTTAATGCTTCCAGAACCAGCATATTCCACTCTGTTCCTCCCACATCGTATTTATTACTCAAAATTTCAATTGGTGAGAACTCAACTTGATACGCATAAAAACCCTCTTTATCATAATAGTAACTTTGATATGACATTCTTTTTAAAAATCGATAATGTATTTGTTTAATTAATGGGATACTTTCATCAAGATATTTATGAATTACGTCAGTAGCTTTCTGATTAGTTGGGTCTATGCTCATTATTACTGCAGCAGCATTATATGGAATTACACTCGTATTAAAATCTTGCCTCATCTGCAAAATATCATACCTAAAATTATTAGCTAATTTTGGTCTACCCATATAATCTTTCGACTCTTTAAATTCTTTTTCCCAATCAATAGTAAGATAATTTTCAAGAAACTGAATGTTGCTCCTACTATCACCGTCCCAATTCATCAATGCCAATAAACACCCGCCAACAGTAAATTCACTAGGTGAGTTTACAATGGTGTTCTTAATAATGTTTAATTCCTCTTCGCCCTTTAAACCAAGCTTGCTAAGCGTATAACATGCACGATATCCATTAAAAATATAGGGTTGTGTTGTAACATGGTCATTAACAGGATTATATTTTATCGTACTAAGCTCAATATCTTTTGTTACTATTTCAGGCAATCTTTTGAGTAGATGTTCTTTTACTGAAGCAGCGAGCTTTGGATCATTGTCATCATTTCTGACTATAGCTTCCAGAATAATATACCACCAATCTGTTGATAATAGTTCTATTAAAGTTTCACGAGCGCTATCATTATTTTTTGACATTTCAGTCAGGGCTTCTATGGCATCCAACCATTCATAGTGATAATAATATGGACCCAAATATATTATTGATAATCCCAATCTCTTTGTTGCAGGAGTTTCCTTTGCTCTTTTTATCGCATACTCAATCAGGACACTATTATTAAGATCGCCATGCTTCCTTACAAAATCCATAACCGCAATTGGTTTTTCATTTATCTTAGCCATTACCTGAGGAAGATATTGGGCAACACCACCCTTTAGCTCAGTTAATGTTCTGATTGATTCTTCTGGATTTGTAGAAATTTCTGAAACTATTTGATCTATATATTTTGGTTCTCTTTCTAATAATGATGCTAACACCTCATAGAGGAGAATTTGATCTCTTTTTTTATCATCACGATAAGATTTAACAAACTCAATTAGCGACGGTGAAATCTTATTTATATTTGATATTTCCCTTAAGTAACTTTCAGCTTTTAATTTTTCTTCACGTTTGTTTTCTTTATATTTTAAATAATTGCTAAAAGTTTTATAAACGCCCTTATCATCCGCTTCCATTGAAATTAAAGTGGATAAAATCTGAACAGCCAACTCAGGAGATTCAATATTTTTAAATTGATTTGAAAGCTCTTTTTCCTTTCCTTTAACCTGAGAACCCAACATTTCAAGCTGTTTTGCAGCAGATAATTTTTCTTGATAATCTCCTTTCTTCACAATTTTAATTAAGTCATCAATTGTATTCTCATCTGCAAAAACAAATGATTGAGAGAGAAATAGCATTAAAATACTAATTATAATTTTATTTGTGATATGCATCGGAAACCCCCAATAAAAACTTTAATTATTTCACTTAATTAATTTACTAAGACATTAACACAACTTAATTTATTACACAATGCAAGTGATTTCTCACTACAGTTGACCTATTCATCCAGTATAATCAATATCGCTATAATTTGAATAAAAGCATTGGCTATTATAAAAACCTTCAAAACTATCCATGGCGAATTTGAAATGAATAGTTTTAAAAACTGAACCTTAAGGATCAAAGGGAAATTCTTGTTCTGAATGCGCCGGACAGTTTTGACGGGGAAATCAGAAAATTACCCAAGGAAATTTCTGTTATCAGAGACGAGAGAGAGGCGGGTCAAATCCGGTTTTCACTTTGTTTTGTGATCAGGAAGGAAGAAATTGACGCCCTTTCAAAAATAATATCTGGGAAAGCGGTCAAGGATGCCGTTATCTGGTTCGTTTACCATAAAAAAAACATCAAAACGATATAAGTCGGAACTTACCCGCGATCATGGCTGGGACGCTATGATGAATGCGGGCTATAGTACTGTCCGGATGGTGGCGATTGATGAGGACTGGTCAACATTCAGGTTCAGACAAAATGAATTTGTCAAATCGGCTAAAAGATAAAAAACGAAACAGCGCCTAACCATTTATAAATTAACTGAAAGTAAGAATTACCGAAGCCTTTCCAACTGATATCTGGCATTTCGATTGTTTGGCTCCAGCTCAAGAACCTTGTTGTAATTGCGTATGGCTTCATCAATCTGCCCAAGCCGGCTATAGGCGTCGGCCAGACTGTCATAGGTGTTCGCGTGGTCAGGAAAGAGAAAGACATTAAGTTTAAATATTTCCAATGCATCCTCTTTTCTTAAATTGTTTAGCAGTCTATAGCCCCAGTTGTTCATTTCGCTTTCAACAAAGGAAATGTAGTTCATATTCTGAGCAAGCGGTATGGCTTGATCATACCCTTCACTCTCCAGGTTTAATCTGAATTCATTAAGTTCTTTTGACAGGCCAAATCCATTATTAATACTTAATGTAGGCAGGAAATATCCGGCCACCTCATCAGCAAACTGATCAGGACCGGCCCCCATAAGATTAGTCAGAATAACGACCGACAGTTTATCTTCCGGATACAAAATCACAAAAGCGCGGTCACCACCGGCTGGCGCAGCGGCGGGATGCTCTGCTCTCAGGACAACAGGCCAGCCCAATGCATAACCGTTCAGAAATCTGTTAAAACCGCCGGTTTTGCCGTTATCCAGCATGGCCGGTGTCCAGAGGGTGGTCAGGCTATTGCTTTCGAGCAATTGACCGCTTTGAAGGGCAATCAGCCATTTTGCCATTTCTGCAGCGTTTGAGCTCATCCCCGCGGCAGTACGTAGGTAAGGGGGAAATTCCTCATACACATTGGTCAAATTGCCGGTTTTATAGTATGTGTATCCGCGGGCCTGGGCGGGAATGACCATTTCCATATGGGCAAAGCCGGATTCAATTGTCCGGGGCATGCCCACTTTGGCTAACTGGTTTTTCCGGATAAAGTCCTGAAAAGTTACACCGCTTACCTGTTCGATGATTTTTCCAAGCAGCAGATAATTTGTCTGATTATATCTGAATTGTGTGTTGGGTTTAAAATCCATTGGTAATTGTTTTACAAGGTCCCATGCGGCGCCGTCACCCTGATCGGAAATCAGTTTTGCATCATTTGACATAATATCCGGAAGGCCCGATGTATGGGTCAGAAGCTGTCTGATTGTTACAATATTCCACGCTTCGGGGATATCCGTTATATAGTCAAGAGGGTAAGCGTCCAGATCAATTTTTCCCTGTTCAACCAATTGCATGACAGCCACACCGACAAAGGCTTTGGTAATGGAATTTATGGTAAAAACGGTATTATCGGTGACCGGAACATTGTCCTGTAGATTGGCAATGCCGTAATTTGCCGTTTTCACTATTTCATTATCCCTGACAACAGCCAGCTGCAAGCCCGGTATTTTTCGCTCGATCATCTGAGCTTTTATAAAATCATCCAGATCATCCGCTTGTGCCCACTGACCAAAAAGCAATAAAATTGCCATGGACAAAAATAATATTAATGGCTGTTCTGAAAGATTTATTTTTCGAGTGATCAGTGATGTCATGTGCTTCGCCCTTCCGGAATTTGTTCTTTTCCGGTGTCAGTAAGCTTATTATTCTTTGATATAACAACCTGAATTCGATCAAATAACCATTTGATGCGACAAATGGCTTTGAAGGGGATGCTTTTTATTATCTCCTGATCGGCGCTAAAAAGAGCACTGGATGTTTCGTAATCTGCTTTTGGGCTACAATCGTTTTCGCACCGCCATATTGATAGCTTCAACAAATGATGAAAATGCCATGGCAAAATAAAGATACCCTTTGGGGATTTGCATTTCCAACCCTTCACCAATTAAAGCAAAACCAATCAGGAGCATGTAGCTCAGTGCGAGAACTTTTACGGTCGGATGATTATTGATAAACCGGCTGACCTGATCAACGGCCAGAACCATAATGGCAACGGAAATCAGAATGGCAGCAATCATGACAGGAAGATGGTCAGCAATCCCGATAGCGGTCATGACGGAATCAAAGGAAAATACAATATCCATAATGGAAATCTGCACGATTACCGCCATGAATGCAGCCTGTTTGGAATTGGTGGTTTCGGCCTGATTTTCCCCTTCTATTTTATCGTGGATTTCCAGTGTGCCTTTTGCCAGCAGAAAAAGTCCGCCGATCATCAGCATAATATCCCGCCATGAAATTTCATGGTCAAAAGCGATAAAAAGTGTTTTTTCAAGATGGGCCATCCAAAAGACCAGAGAAAGCAATAACAGCCTTGTCAGCAATGCCGCCCCGAGACCGAGTTTTCTGGCCAGTGGTTTTTGATGTTCAGGAAGCTTATCTGTCAGAATGGAGATAAGGATCAGATTATCAATCCCCAACACAATTTCCAGCAATGTTAAGGTTACAAATGCTGCCCAGATTGCCGGATCAAAAAACAATTCCATATTTTTAAAACCTTTTTAATAATCCCTATAGCTGATATGCCTGTACTTAGAATTTCTTGAAATATACATGGCAAAAAAATTAATGCACCTGAAAACGGATTATTTTAATTTGCTGTCGTTTTTTTTATCTGCATTATGACGGCTTTCAAAAATAAATGGGTCCTTAAAATGTCAAAAAGTATAAAACGGGTGGAGCAGGCAGCAGCGGATCTTGGTCTAAATATCAGGGTCAAACGAATGCCGGAAAGTACAAGAACAGCAAAGGAAGCAGCGACCGCCTGTGGCTGTGAAGTGGGACAGATTATCAAGTCACTCATTTTTGAGGGAGAGACGACCTGTGATCTTGTCCTGCTACTTGTTAGTGGAAGGCATGAAGTTGATCTGGAAAAGGTTTCGCATAAAATAGGCGAAAAACTGAAGCGTGCGGATCCAAACCGTATAAGATCGGAAACCGGTTTTGCCATTGGCGGCGTAGCCCCGATTGGGCATCTTATACCGATAAAAACTTATTTTGATATTGCGCTTTTTACATATGAAAATGTATGGGCGGCGGCCGGTGCGCCGAATGCTGTTTTTAACGCAAATACGCAAAATTTATTTGAAGTAATAGAGGCGGATTTGATTGAGGTTTGTTGAATATTCATGAATTAAGGCTGGTTTGAATTTCCTGCACAATATGATTGATAAATCCTAGATGTGTCCATAATCCGTTACCAACTTTAGGATGACCGCAAAAATAGCTGTCTCCCACAGGGAATATCTGTTTTCCTTGAAAAGTGCCCAGTTCCCCATTCAGATTTATATAGGGTGCATAACGAAAGGGCGGATTGATTTTTATGGTGTTGTTTTCGTCCAAATCTATAAGTTTATCAATCAATGAATTAATATTATCATTCAGGACATTTAAGGAATTGGCGTTATCTTCCCTGAACGATGTTAAGCTGATTGGCTGATCTATTATTGATGATAGGTTTTCGTATTCTTCTATAGAAATATTGATAAGCACCAGACCGTGATTGAGTTCCTCTATCAGAACACCATTCCAGATATAAAAAGTGTTTTTACTGTTTATCGGAAGAATAAAGTCCAGAACTTCATTAAAAAGGCTTTGAGGTATTCCGGTAATTTTAAACAGATGTGTCAGAATTCTTGTTTGGTCCAAATATGGACTATGAAAGGGACCAGATGCTCTTAAAGTGGTGTCGATAAAATCTGGCATAGTCCCTGGCTTATTAAAAAGCTGTTTTACGCCGGCAAAGCTATAGTCCATTGGTTTGTTAGGCAGTTTAAGGTTAAATTCCAGCGGGGTTGATATGCCGTATTCACATCCTGTTAATCGTCCCCCCGTAGCATCAAAAAACAGAGAAATTGCCGGATGGTTAAGTTTGGAATAATCCGGTTCCGGCGAAAAATAAAATTGAACGCCTAATTCTTTGCACGAAAGCATGAACAGAGCTTCCATCATATTTATTGGTAGTCCCGCCAAATCACCCAAACCAAAACATTCAAGCAAATGCCAGATATTTGGTGGTGTATATTTCTGTACAAGTTCAGCATGAATATGGGTTACCCATTCCCGGTCAAAGACCTTTCTGAAATGTTCAGAATCTGAACGATTATCAAGGACAAGAATATTAGCTTTTTTTCCAAGTGTATTTTTAAGATTAGAAGCCAAAAATAAGCCCGTAATTCCGCCACCTATAATTACAATATTGAGCGCGTCGGCTGAAAAGCAGATATCCTGTGCTGCTGATATGTCCGCTTCCGTCTTATCAACAAAGCTATCCATAATTAAATTTGGATCAGAATTAGTAATAAGATCTATTAACTTATTATATTTCAGGACGTTATCCGTTTCTTCATTTAAAAAATCAATAGTATGAGCAGCATTTCGAACAGGGGCAGAATTTTTTATTTTTTTTACATGATTGATTTTTAATTCTGTTGGCGGCAATTTCCTTTTCCCTGCGGACTTGTTATTCTCTATATAGTGTCTGTCCATACTAGCGGTAAAAAACCAGCCTTGTGCCGCATTGTTTAAAACTGTATTTTTGCTTTCCTGATAAAATTTTTTAAGTGAAGATATTACCTTTAACTCATTGTTATTGATATATTTTTTTTGATCTGACTTACTTGAGTTCGACACAAAAAATATTCCTATCCTTTTTAATTTATTGCTCTTTTTATAGAGTGCCTTTTTTCACTTTGTAATTTTATCCTTATTTACTGGAATTCTCAATATCTGCTATTTGGAAAGGTCTTTATTCCAGTCTGGACTAAATCTTTTGGCAGTTATAGACTGATAAAAATCAGGGAAGAAATGAAGGGGAAATCAAAGATGGCTATGAGTTCATTGGAAAGACAGCATATTATTGCCGGGCCCAATTTTAATCGCTGGCTGGTGCCACCGGCGGCGTTGGCCATTCACCTTTGTATCGGTATGGCATACGGTTTTTCGGTCTTCTGGCTGCCGATGAGTATGCAAATAGATTATCCGGATATGGCGGCATGCCGTGATATCGGTTTTTTCACTGCCCTGACCACCACAAACTGCAACTGGACTGTCTCACAGGTAACCCATATTTTTGAAACCTTCATTGCCATGCTCGGTATTTCCGCGGCAATCTGGGGCGCATGGCTAGAACATGCCGGACCCAGAAAAGCAGGCTTCATCGCCGCGCTTTGTTGGGGCGGCGGGCTGATGATAGGTGGTATCGGTGTCTTTATGCATCAATTATGGTTGGTTTATCTTGGCTGCGGGGTGCTTGGCGGGATCGGGCAGGGGCTTGGTTATATATCACCGGTTTCGACTTTGATTAAATGGTTTCCTGACCGTCGCGGTATGGCCACGGGCTTTGCCATTATGGGTTATGGCGGCGGGGCTATGATTGGCGCTCCGCTGGCGGTGGCGCTGATGGCGCATTTTGAAGCGGATGGTACCCTTGGGGTGGCAACGACACTTATCATCATGGGGGCCCTTTATTTTCTGGTGATGTCGGCCGGGGCCTTTGGCTTTCGGGTGCCGCCGACCAACTGGCAGCCTACGGGTTGGACACCGCCGGAAAATGCGACAGTGAATAATAAAATTACATCACGCCATGTCCATCTTGATCGGGCATGGAAAACACCGCAATTCTGGCTGATCTGGGCCGTGTTATGCCTAAATGTAACGGCGGGGATAGCGGTTATATCCATGGCCAGCCCAATGTTTCAGGAAGTCTTTGGTGCAAGACTGCTGGGACTTGCGGGGGATGCGTCGCCAACAGCGGAACAAATAGCAATGATTGCTGCCGCTGCCGGCGGGCTGGTGGGGCTGATCAGCCTTTTCAACAGTATCGGGCGGTTATTCTGGGCCTCGCTTTCCGATAAACTGGGGCGAACCAATACTTACAGCGTGTTTTTCATTCTTGGTATCCTGCTATACTGCAGTCTGCCGACCCTTGGCCATATGGGCCTGGCGGGATTATTCGTTATTGCCATCTGTATTATCCTGACCCTTTATGGTGGCGGCTTTGCCACGGTGCCTGCCTATCTGGCTGATATTTTTGGCACCCAGATGGTCGGGGCAATCCATGGACGGCTCCTGACCGCCTGGTCGGTGGCGGGGATTGCCGGACCGTTACTGATTGCGGCGGTGCGGGAAGCACAGCTGAAAAGCGGCATGGCCGCCAATCTTGTCTATGACCGAACGCTTTATATGATGGCGGGGCTTTTGCTGGTCGGGCTGATCTGTAACCTGTTGGTGCGCCCGGTAAAAGACGATGTCACTATGAGCGATGATGAACTTGCACATGAGCGGGCGCAGTCACACGAGGATAATATAGCCTCCCATGCTGAAACTGCGGCAAGAGGGGAGTTTGGTTTATTAGGGGTTCTTGCCTGGCTCGCTGTGGGTATTCCGTTTCTGATCGGGCTTACAATTGCGTTACAGAAGGCATCGGCCCTTTTTGCCAGCTAAAATTCAAGTCATTTTGAAGAATTTTTATATTTTCCGGGATAATATTGTATCAGTTTTCCGGTTAAGGTTGCGGGCTTATTTTTATTGCTGAAAATCTAATATTTATAATCACTATAACTTATTGATTTTATTGGGAAAAATAAGACAACTTTCTGTCAGAAAAATAATTGCTTAAAAAGGCTATAAATATGGTCCAGCGGCTTGCTATAGGGGGATATATTTTGTATAAACGGGGGTCAGGTTTGCCGCATTTTTCAGAGTAGAAATTATGCGGCAAATTTAAAAGAATAAGTAATCCAAAAGGGCAAAAATTTGACCGATAATACCGTCTCCGAAAATCCGGACAAAAACATCTCCAATATCACCATTGAAGAGGAAATGAAAACTTCCTACCTTGATTATGCGATGAGCGTGATCGTATCAAGGGCGCTGCCGGATGTGCGCGACGGGCTAAAGCCTGTTCATCGCCGTATTCTCTATTCCATGTATGAAAATAACTATGACTGGACAAAACCATACCGTAAATCGGCCCGTGTGGTCGGGGATGTTATGGGTAAATACCATCCTCATGGTGACAGTGCCATTTATGATGCCATGGTGCGGATGGCACAGGATTTTTCCTTAAGACTGCCGCTGATTGACGGGCAGGGTAACTTTGGCTCGATGGATGGTGATCCGCCGGCGGCCATGCGTTATACCGAGGCACGGATGGCCAAGACCGCCAGCGGCCTGCTGGAGGATATTGATCAGGATACGGTGGTGTTTCAGGCAAACTATGATGAAAGTGAGCATGAACCGACAGTTCTTCCGGCGCGTTTTCCGAACCTTCTGGTTAATGGCGCTGGCGGTATTGCGGTGGGTATGGCAACCAATATTCCGCCCCATAATCTGGGGGAAGTGCTTGATGCCTGCTGTGCCTATATTGATAATCCGGAAATAACGGTTGAGGAACTGGTTGACATTGTCCCGGGCCCCGATTTTCCGACCGGTGGCCTGATTATGGGTGGAGCAGGGGCCCGTTCAGCGGAAATGACAGGGCGTGGGTCCATCGTCATGCGTGGACGCACTCATGTAGAGGAGTTTAAACAGGGTCGTGAGGCCATTATCATTACCGAAGTGCCTTATCAGGTTAATAAATCCCGGATGATCGAAAATATTGCGGATTGTGTCCGCAGTAAAAGAATTGAAGGGATCGCCGATATCCGCGATGAAAGTGACCGTGACGGTGTTCGTGTGGTGGTTGAAGTGAAACGTGATGCGGTTGCCGATGTGGTTCTTAACCAGCTTTTCCGTTATACCCCGCTACAGACCAGTTTTGGTGCCAATGTCCTGGCACTTTGCGGTGGCCGTCCGCAGGTTCTGACCCTGCTTGATATCATTGAAAATTTCATTCGCTTCAGAGAAGAAGTCATTACCCGTCGCACCAAATTCAGACTTGGCAAAGCCCGGGACCGGGCCCATGTTTTGGTCGGTCTTGTGATTGCGGTTAATAACCTTGATAAAATTGTGGCGATGATCCGTCAGTCTGCCAATCCGGCGGATGCCCGTGATTCATTGCTGGCTGAAGATTGGGATGCGGTTGATGTTGCCGGTTATATTGAACTTATCAATGAGCCGGGACGGATGATTGTTAATGGGAAATATAAACTTTCAGAAAAACAGGTTCGGGCTATTCTGGAACTGCGCCTCCACCGTCTGACGGCGCTTGGTCGCGATGATATTGGTGGGGAGCTCAAGGAACTTTCTGAAAAAAATGAAGACTTCATTGATATTTTAAGAAGCCGTCAGCGTCTTTACTCCATAATGCGGGATGAGTTTGTCGCCTATCGGGACGAATTTGCCACCCCGCGTCGCAGCGAATTTACCGCCGATGCCTTTGGTTTTGAGGACGAGGACCTGATCCAGGTTGAGGATATGGTGGTGACGGTGACCAACACAGGCTACATTAAGCGGGTGGCGCTTGATACTTACCGGGCACAGCGCCGTGGCGGCAAAGGCCGCAGTGGCATGACCACCAAGGATGAGGATATCTTAAGCAATGTGTTTGTGTCCAACACCCATGTGCCGATCCTTTTCTTCAGTGATTTTGGTCAGGTTTATAAACTTAAGGTCTGGAAACTGCCGCTGGGTTCACCTACCTCCAAGGGTAAGGCGCTGATTAATCTGCTGCCGCTGGAGCAGGGCGAAACCATTTCGGCAATTATGCCGCTGCCGGAAGATGAAGACAGCTGGGGTGAGCTCCATGCCGTCTTTGCCACATCGAAAGGGAATATAAGGCGAAACCTGCTTTCTGATTTTTCAAATGTCCGTGCAAATGGTAAAATTGCCATTCGTCTCTCTGAAGGGGATCGTCTGATCGGCGTTTCTGCCTGTACGGAAGATGATGACATTCTGATCGCGGCCAAAGGTGGAAAATGTATTCGTTTCCCGGCGACAGCCGTGCGTCTGTTCAAAGGGCGTAATTCCGATGGTGTGCGTGGTATTAAACTCGCCAAGGGGGACGAGGTCGTGTCCATGTCAATACTCCATCATGTGGATATGGATCAGGATGAAAAATTGGCCTATCTCAGATATGCTGCGGCCAAACGGCGTGGAGAAGATCCGGAAAAACCGGCTGAAATTGATGAAGATCGTCTGTCCGCACTTGAAGAACGGGAAGAATTTATTTTAAGCATTACGGTGAACGGTTATGGTAAACGCACATCGTCATACGAATACCGGGTTACCGGGCGGGGCGGTAGCGGTATTATTAATATTGAAACCTCGGAACGTAACGGTGATGTTGTTGCCGCTTTCCCGATTGAGGAAAATGACCAATTGATGATGGTGACCGATCAGGGACGTTTGATCAGGGTCCCGGTTCATGATGTTCGTATTGCCGGACGCAGTACCCAGGGGGTCACATTGTTCAAGGTCGGCGATGAGGAAAAGATAGTTTCTGTTGACCGGATTATGGAATCAGACGATGATGAAGAGGAAGCAGAAGAAATCGTTGGGGATACTTCTGATGAGGAAACGGCGTCTGAGGAGTAAATAAATGCTACCAAAGAAAAGAATTGGACTTTACCCCGGTACGTTTGATCCTATAACTCTTGGTCATCTGGATATTATCGAACGGGCGACCAAACTTGTTGATCACCTGATAGTAGGTGTGTCGACAAATCCGTCCAAAAAAACGCTGTTTTCGATGGAAGAGCGTATTGAAATTGTCCGAAGAGAAACTGAACATCTTAATAAAAAAAATGCGGCAACTGTTGAGGTTGCCGGATTTGATACATTGTTGATGAGCTTTGCTGAAAAAGTAAATGCCACAGTGATCATCAGGGGGCTTCGGGCCGCATCGGATTTTGAATATGAATTCCAGATGACCGCTATGAATGATCAGCTTAATGCCGATATTGAAACGGTATTCATGATGGCGCATCCGTCGCTTCAGGCAATTGCCTCTCGACTTGTGAAGGAAATTGCCATATATGACGGTGAAATAGACAAGTTTGTCACAAAGTCAGTTCGCAATGATGTGCTGACAAAACTTGGCAAAATTTAATCAGAAAAACAGGATTTGAAGATGAAAACATCCCTAAAGGCTTTTTTGGCCATCCTTTTTTTATTCAGTATGCCGGTTGCCGCAATGGCGCAGACAGAAGATCTTGACCCTGAAAATACACTTTATCTGGATCTTGAGTTTGGTCGGGTGGTGATTAAAATGTTTCCGGATGTTGCCCCCAATCATGTGAAAAGAATTAAGGAACTGACTAGGCAGGGTTATTATGACGGCTCTCCATTTCATCGGGTGATTGAAGGATTTATGGCCCAGACTGGTGGACCGGCTGATGGAAGCGGAGATGGGACCGGGCAGAAACTGGATGCCGAATTTTCGGACATGTCCCATTATCGCGGAATGGTTTCCATGGCCCGCCCAGATGATATTAACGGTGCTGACAGCCAGTTTTTTATATGCCTTGGTTTTTCACCGCATCTTGATGGGAAATATACAATCTGGGGCGAGGTGGTATCGGGTATGCGCTATGTTGATAAAATTAAATATGGCGAAGGTCCGGATTTTGCAGACCCGGATAAAATTATAAAAATGCAGGTTGCTGCAGACGTTAAAGAATAAGGAAAATATTATGGACGCTGAAAACACACTCTATCTTGATCTTGAAGACGGTCGCGTGACCATTGAACTTTATGAAGATGTTGCCCCACAACATGTCAAACGGATTAAGGAACTGGCAAGACAGGGTTTTTATGACGGGCTTACCTTCCACAGGGTGATTGATGGCTTCATGGCGCAGGGCGGTGACCCGGATGGCACAGGTATGGGTGGATCGGGTCAGAACCTGCCGGCGGAATTTTCCGATAAACCCCATCACCGCGGTGCCTGTTCAATGGCACGGGCGCAGGACCCGGACAGTGCCGACAGCCAGTTTTTCATCTGTTTTGGTGATGCCACCTTCCTTGACGGGCAATATAGCGTATGGGGACAGGTGATTGACGGTATGGAGCATGTTGATGCGCTAAAACGTGGCGAAGGAATGAATTTTTCCATGAACGGCAACCCGGACAAAATTGTGAAAATGCAGGTTGCTGCAGACGCATAAATCAGTTTATGAAGGTTGACCAGTTCGATTTTGAGCTTCCCAAAGAGCTTATTGCCCTACGCCCCGCCGCCACACGCGACGGGGCGCGGTTGCTTGTAGTTAAGGGCGAAGAACTTTCCGACCGAAAGGTAACCGACCTTACTGAGTATTTAAATGCCGGGGATTTGATGATATTCAATGATACCCGGGTTATTCCGGCGCGGCTTACCGGCACACGCCGTGATGCAAAAATGGAAATCACCCTGCATATGAATATGTCCGGCGGGGTATGGAAGGCGTTTGCCAAGCCAGCAAAGAAATTAAAACCGACCGATGTTATCCGTTTTAACGGCAAACTTGAAGCCTGCGTTCTTGAAAAGGGGGATGCGGGCGAAGTGACCATCCAGTTTAATTTTAGCGGCGATAATCTGCGGACTGCCTTAAATGAAGCAGGGGTTATGCCACTGCCGCCCTATATCGCTTCGCAAAGACCGGTTGATGACCAGGATAAAGAGGATTACCAGACCGTATATAGCAAAAATGACGGGGCGGTTGCCGCGCCGACAGCCGGGCTTCATTTTACGGAACAATTATTGACCGACCTGGAAAAAAAAGGCATTAACAATGCCTTTGTCACGCTCCATGTCGGGGCGGGAACCTTTTTACCGGTAAAGGTGGATGATACGGATGATCATAAAATGCATGCGGAATATGGTCAGGTCAGTGCCGAAGTTGCCGGCCTCATCAACGAAACCCATGCCCGCGGGAATAAGGTTATCGCGGTTGGCACAACATCGCTCAGGCTGCTTGAATCGGCAACGGACGCTGAGGGTATGATCCATGCCTTTGACGGGGAAACGGATATTTTTATCACGCCGGGCTATCAATTCCGCGTTGTTGATATTTTAATGACCAATTTCCATCTTCCGAAATCGACCCTTTTTATGCTGGTCAGTGCCTTTGCCGGATTTGCCAATATGAAAGCGGCCTATGCCCATGCTATAGAAGAACAATACCGTTTTTATTCATATGGCGACAGCAGCCTGCTTTTTCGGGAGGATCAGTTATGAGCTTTTCCATGGAAATAACCGCTACAGACGGCAATGCCCGTACCGGCATTATCAAAACCGTGCGCGGCGAAATCCGTACCCCGGCCTTTATGCCGGTGGGGACGGCGGCAACGGTCAAGGCGATGAAACCGGAAACAGTGCGCGAAACCGGTGCCGATATTATCCTGGGGAATACCTATCATCTGATGCTGCGGCCAACGGCTGAGCGGATCGCAAAACTGGGCGGGCTTCATAAATTTATGAACTGGCCGGGCCCGATCCTGACCGATAGCGGCGGTTTTCAGGTGATGTCGCTGGCCAAGCTCCGCAAAATCAGCGAGGACGGGGTGTCCTTCCAGTCTCATATTGACGGCAGCAAACATATGCTGAGCCCCGAGCGCAGTATGGAAATTCAGCGGCGTCTGGGTGCCAATATCGTTATGGCTTTTGATGAATGTACGCCTTATCCGGCAACAGAAAAGCAGACGGAGGAAAGCATGCTGCTTTCCATGCGTTGGGCAAAGCGGTCCTATGATGCGTTTCATAACGGCTCGGACCATGCGGCGCAGAACGCCCTGTTCGGCATTGTGCAGGGCGGTGTGTTTGAAAAACTGCGTCATCATTCGGCGACCGTGCTGAAAGATATTGATTTTGACGGCTATGCCATTGGCGGTCTTGCGGTTGGGGAAGGGCAGGATGTGATGTTTGACGTGCTTGATTTTACCATGCCGGAAATGCCCAAAAATAAACCCCGTTACCTGATGGGGGTGGGTAAGCCCGATGATATTGTTGGCGCGGTCCAGCGCGGGATTGATATGTTCGACTGCGTGATGCCATCGCGGTCTGGCCGCACGGGGCAGGCCTTTACCCGGCGCGGCGCGATAAATATGAAAAATTCCCGCCATACCGATGATCCGCGCCCCATTGATGCGGACTGTCGATGTTCGGCCTGTCGTCATTATAGCCGGGCCTATATTTCCCATCTGATCAGAAGCGGGGAAATATTGGGGCCGATGCTGATGACCGAACATAATCTGACCTATTATCAGGATCTGATGGCCGGATTACGCGACGCTATTTCAAAAAAATCCTTAAATAAATTTGTTAATGAATTCCATGCCATGCGGGAACTGGGCGATATTGAGGAATTAACGTAAAATAAACGAAAAAAGTCATAAATTACTATTGACCAATTAGTCCAGTGGCCTTATGTTCCGCACACCTATTTATGAGGGCCCGTAGCTCAGCTGGTAGAGCAACTGACTTTTAATCAGTAGGTCACAGGTTCGAATCCTGTCGGGCTCACCAAAAAAACCCTGATCGCCAGTTGGCCATCAGGGTTTTTCTGCTTTTGGACTATTTTTTCTTGAAATTAATTCTCTGATATTGAAGACTGTAGCGGTTGGGGATTTTTGCATGAACACTCTTTACGATACAATCGGCCTTAATTATTCAAATCTTAGAAATCCTGAATATAGAATTGCGGGGTTAATAGACGCTTCTCTCGGGGATGCCCGAACAGTTCTGAATGTCGGGGCCGGTACCGGCTCATACGAACCGGCAGACAAGGACGTTACAGCAATTGACCCTTCCATGAAGATGATTAATCAACGCCCTCCTTCAAAGGCCAGAATTATACAAGGCTATGCAGAAAATATTCCTTTTAAGGACAAATCCTTTGATGTTTCAATGGCCATTCTGACCGTTCATCACTGGTCAGATCAGCAAAAAGGCCTTTCAGAAATGCGCCGGGTAACGCGAGGTAAAATAAGTATTTTAACTTTTGATCCTGCCTTTAGGGGGTTCTGGCTTGCCGATTATTTTCCGGACCTTATCACAATTGACGAGAAACAAATGCCCAGGCTTGAAGAATTTGAGAATTGGTTGGGTCCGATTGAGATATCTTCGGTCCCCATTCCACATGATTGTTCGGATGGGTTTCTGGCCGCTTATTGGCGGCGCCCGACGGCCTATCTCGATAAACGGGTTCGTGATGCTATTTCGTCATTTTGGGTCCTCAGGGATGTTTCAAAAGGATTGGAAAAGCTTGACGCTGATTTAAAATCCGGTGCTTGGGCGGAACGCTACGGCGAATTGCTTGATAAACATGAAGTTGACTGCGGGTATAGATTGGTTACGACAAAATAAAGTGTTTTAATTTGGTGATAACTATTGTCCGATTTCGACCTGAAGCGTACGGTCGATTTGTAAAGATTATTAATGCAAATGAATAATATTTCCATGTGTATAAAATGGTGTTAGTGCGTTCACAAAAATAAGGGTCTAAGTCTTGAGTTATCTATCCGAGCCAGGTTTGGATTCTCTGATTAACATGATTTTAATTACGTAAAATATTTTCAATTAGTTTAGTTAAACGAGGAATATCGACACGATATCCAGCACCTTCACTTTCAGCAACAACAGTATGCATAGTGTCGCCTAATGCAAGCATATAATCAGCCAGTAGATTATTGAACTGAGCGGCAGGATTTATAATAATGTGAGTTGCTCCCGTGGTAGCACCCAGTAATAAATGAGCAAAATTGCTCCCTTCTATGGAAAGTGTCAGCTCCGCTCCGCTGCAGGCATTTATTATTTCTTCGGCTGGCGCGTCTACGTCAATTATTAGAAAGCCCATCTTCTTTAATTGATCATTTAACGCATCTTCATTATTTATTACTCTTGATATGCCGGTCTGACCACGCCTGACGTATACTTTCTTACCTTTTTGACTGCTTGATTTGGTAGAAATAACTGATTTGAGTTTTCTTATGCGTGCTCTCCGGTTGGTATTCATTCCTCTGTCAAAACAATACGTCATGTTTTTGAAGAAAACATAGTCATGTTTTATAGTTTCGATCCCAAGGATATCTAAGTATGTCGTTGTGTGGCCCCAACTGGGTGGGGCCCAAAGATATAGTTCTTCATCTTTTTCCTTTAGCAACGATGTTGCAATCCCATCAATCAGCCAATGACCGAAATATGTATTTGTAACAAAACTGGATGCGAAAAACCCTTTATCAATTATGTGTATAGTTTTTGAAAATATCGGATTTATCAAGTGTCTTTTGCCGATAATATGTTGCCCATCAAGAGAAAAAAAGCCGGCAGGTGTGGCTAACACGTTCTTAAATTTAAACTTTACTGTAGCTTCATGAACAACCATCCTTTTTTTGGTTCTTCGCCATTGCTGTTCAGGAGTAGTGCCTTTTACGACATGCGTGACCAAACTGCGGTAATGATCTTCCATCGAGATACCAGGCATATATTCTTGAGAAGCTTCGCAAACAATCTCTTCACTGATGCAAAATTTATCCACTGTTTTTGATGGGAGGAAAAGCTCCCTCAAGACATTATAAACTGGTAAAAATCTATAATACACTTGTCCCCCCTGATTTTTTACTGATCTTCTTTGGTTTTTATTTTTAATATAAACACGAAATATATCATACTGGAACAAAACCGTAATTAAATCTTTTTAATTTACTAAGTATAGAGTGTCTTAAGTTAAAGTTTAGAACACAATCTACGATACTGAGGGTGAACATTGGGCAGCAAAATTCCTTAGGAAGTAAAAATAAACAAGTTCATTCTCGATAATAAAAACTCCATAATAGGAACGAACTATATTGCCTACTGACGCAGGCTTCAGGATGTTAGAGGTCATTTTAATTTAACAGGCATGTATCAGTGTTTATCCTAAATCGTCCATGCCGTATGAAGTAAAGTGGTTATTTTTATTATTCATGAGGAGCATCTGGCATGTTTTTGAATGTCTGCTTTGGGTCGGAAGCGGCCATTCGATACACTCATTTAAAATGCGATTTGCCATTTCCACAAATGCACTTTGTCAGCAGTTCTTTTTAATTTAATATCCGCCGCATAGGCCGAGGTTTTTAGGCCTGTCACAATTGTTTCATTTCCTCTTGTTAAATTGCCGCAAACTTGCTTTAAATAAAGGCAAAGAAATAAAGGAAAAAAAATGAAACGACTTATTGCCCTGCTGACTGGGAACAATTGTGGAGACAGTTACTTTTACGAAACCGCCTTAAAATTGGACTTGTCCTGAATTATTCCTCGTAATGGGCTTTATTCGCAATCAAAAAAGAGTCATGTCTTACAAATAAAATATCAATCTGATTGGTGGCGCCGTCCAATGGCCGACGATGAATTTCTACAATGTCGTAACTTACAAACCCTTGCATCTTCATGAAGGTCAGCACTTCTTCGATCAGGGGGGCACCCTTGTTTATTTCGATAAGGGATACCTCCATTAAGACAGCCTGGGCTTTTGCCAATGTCTTAATGCCTCCCCTAAACACTTCAAGTTCATATCCTTGCGTGTCTATCTTTATAAAATCGACATTTTCTCCCTCTAACAAACTATCGAGCGTGGTCAGGGTCTTTTTTTGTTTTTTTCTCTCAACCGGGCTTTCCTCTTCAAATACAGATGATCCGGATTCCATGACAATGAATTCGACCTGTTCGCCGTCTGAGGCTCCCAGCAGGTTTATTTTCAAGTCCGCCTGTAGGTCATTGGCGACCACTTCCAGAATGGAGCGTTTTTCTTCATTGCCTTCAATCATTATTAAAGAAGCTTCGGGCCAGACATCATGCGCCATTCTCGCCCAATCCCCATGATAAGCACCAATGTCTAAGATTTTTTCAGGATGAAACTCCAGATTTTTGATGGCGAGTAACGCAAACTTCATGTTTGGCGCATTGGCATATTTATAGGCGAAATATTCAAATTCACTGTGATTTACATTGAATGCAAAATGAAACAGGTAATCTTTTATGCTCTTTGGCAAAATAGTCTTCGCCAAAGATATAAGTGTTTTTTTTATCATATAACATTTGCCTCTCTGTATGCAGTCAGTTTTATTCTTTGTCTGTGAATGAACATATAAGCCCCCCTTTTTGTTTAAGAAATCATCATAGAAGATTACTACACTCAGTCAATGTTTTGGGTGAACCTAAGAAACTCATAGCATAGGCAAAGAGTCTTTTTCAGAACCATTTCAACCCTTATACCCAACCTCAGAATCGTTTAATTCTCCTTAAGTTTATTGAGAGCAATTAGGCGTGGTTTGAATGGTTACAGGTTTGAGTAATCGTTTATATAGGCCTGATTTGATCAATTTTTGATGTTGAGCAATAGATGGTCTGTTCATTTAAAATTTAATCCGACGCGAACCAATTGTTTAAATAGATGCGAGCAGGACGTTCAACAAGGTGATAACTAAATACGGACCCTAATAAAACAGCCAATAAAACAATTAGTACATCAATATAGTTGGAAAACAGTTGAGGTAGCGAAGGAAGAATTTTAGGTAACAAATCAAAATAAATAATGATGATTAATCCATGAACCATATATGTTGAATATGAGATTTCGCCTAAATAAGTAAAAATTTTCTGATTCAGTGGAACCCATTTCTGTCCAGATAGATTTGCACCACTAATTATCATAAGAGAAAAAGGCACGATAAGCATATAATCAACAGACGGCACCACAGATAGGTAAAGGAAAAGCAATATACCTATCACACCGAATGCCAATGACAATGCTTTATTAATCCACGGGGCAAATCGTCTAAGTAAGATTCCGATTGTAAAAAGGGGTATAATACGGAAGCAACCATAATCAAATGTTAAATGCATAAATGCTGTTTTCTCAAGATTAATTGCCAACAAATGGGCTAAAGTAAAAGTAAAAATAATTGTAAATATAATTGTCTTCGTCGGGATTCTACGATTTTGATAACCCATCACAGCTAAGCCGAATAATACATATGCAAAAAATTCAGCAGAAATAGTCCATGACGGACCGTTTAATACCAGCCCATCTGTTACATTCCAAGAATGCAATAACAAAATTGATGCTAGAACATCAGTCATTTTTAAATCTAGCTCATGACTAATGCCTGTTATGCTGCGTAGAAAGATAAGTATGATGAAAGTAAGCGTCATCATTAAATGCAAGGGATATATGCGGTTAATTCGTTTTATCAAATAACGCCTAGGGGAGAATAAGCCGTCCAAAATACTTTGCTCGTATACGTGGAAAATGACAAACCCGGATAATATAAAGAAAAAGTCAACTCCACGGGCACCATTCTCAATCATTTTTGTGAAATAATTATCCCCAAATTCGACACGGCTTCCCAGGTGAAACAGTACAACCCAAAGCGCAGCAAAAAAACGAAAGGCCGTTAAAATTTTTAGATCTGCTTTCAACCTATAAGTCCCGATCACAGTAAACTCAAAGGTCTATTTTGTATATTAATTATGAAATAAGTTCAACAATCCAAAGGTATGAATTGATCCGTTGTCTATTTATATGAAGAGCTTAAAATGATTGAAGAGTCTCAGAGGCTTTGATGGAGAATAATTGAATATTAAGAAATTACTGCTTTTAACTGACTGTCCGCTTTGGGTCGAAAGTGGTCTCTTGAAAATCCCAAAGCAGGTGAGTCCTGCCATTTCCACAAAATCAATCTTAAAGTAGCTCATTCCAATCCCACCCCCACCTCATTGGCCGAGGTTTTTAGGCCTGTCACAATTGTTTCATTTCCTCTTGTTAAATTGCCGCAAACTTGCTTTAAATAAAGGCAAAGAAATAAAGGAAAAAAAATGAAACGACTTATTGCCCTGCTGACAGTGTCTGTTGCTGTCATTACGTCTACGGCCTATGCAAAACCGAAAAATATCATACTGCTGATTGGGGATGGGATGGGGGAATCCGAAATTGCCCTGACCCGTGATTATGAATTTGACGGGGAGGCGGGGCTTTATGTTGATGAAATGAAAAACCGTGGCTCGGTCATCGTCAAGCAGCTGATGATTGAGGACCCGACCAAAATTCAGTTTACCGGTGAAAGCGCCAGTGGCGGTACCACCATTTCCACCGGGAATCGCACCAGTCAAGGGCGGATTGCGGTCAGCGCTTTTGATGGCTCCCCCTATAAAACAATCCTTGAGGAAGCGCAGGAAAAAGGATTTAAAACCGGACTTGTGACCACAGCGATTATTACCGATGCCACACCGGCGGCTTTTGCCGCCCATGCCCAGGACCGGTATTGTTTTATGACCGGCTCAAAAGCATGTGCCAATTTTAACGATACACCGATAGTGGAACAGATGCTTGATCATAACGTCGATGTCATGCTGGGTGGTGGATATAACCTGCTACCAGCGAAAGAGGCAGGGGGTCGCACTGTAAAGGAAAAGGCAGAAGCGCAAGGTTATACGGTTCTGACAAAACGGGATGAGCTTCTGGCCTTAAAGCCCGGGAAAAAAGTGTTCGGCGTTTTTTCAAACGGTCATATGCCGGTTGAATGGGTCGGCCCCGGTGGAAAGGGTGCCGATTTTATTGAAATTGATGAAGACCGTGTTGTGATCTTCCCCGAGCCAGCGGCATGCGAGGCCAACCCCAAATATGAAGGAATTCCAAGATTAGAGGAAATGGCGAAATATGCCCTTGATACCCTTAAAAATAAGGATAAGGGATTTTTCGTAATGATTGAAGGCGCGTCCATTGACAAGCAGGCCCATGTGGCCCGCCCATGCGGCACCATCAGTGAAATGCTTGCCTTTGATCGTACGGTCAAAATGGCCGTTGAATTTGCCAAGAAAGAAGGTAACACAGCGGTTATTGTCACCGCCGACCACGGTCAGGCAACACAGATCATTTATAAGCCGGAGGCTTATTTCGGTCCGCTGCGCCGGGATCATATTCCAGGTTTTTATCAGCTGCTTCTGACCAAAGGCGGTAATGAGCTTGGCGCTTATTATGGCACCAACAATATCAATGACCAGGCCCATACCGGGGTCAATGTGCCGATCTATACATACGGGCTTGATGATCCGGACGAGCTGATGGGGATCATTCAGCAGACCAAAATTTATGGCGAAATGAAAAAATTCCTGTTCAATTAGGACTTATTGATTTCTTTCGGGCGGTGATTATCATCGAGGGCGACAAATATAAAGTCGCCTTCGGTGACCATAATTTCCTTATCCTCATCGCGTCTGAGCACCATCACCTCAATATGGATGGTCAATGACGTTCTGCCGACTTTTGTAATGTCGGTATAGACGCTTAACCAATCCCCGACATTAACGGGCGCATGGAATTTCATGGCCTCAATGGCAACGGTTGCGACAGGGCCGCCGACATAACGGATGGCTTCGACACCGGCGGCGCTGTCCATCTGTGATAATATCCAGCCACCGAAAATGTGACCGTTTGAATTGATATTGCTGTGCCTTGGCAAGGTTCGGATGGTGGGCTGGCGATCAGATAATTTATTCATAAATACCCCGCTGTGTTGAATTTTAATCTGATTATGCCTAATTGGGCGGAAAATTTCGAGTGATTATTTTATGATTTTTTTGAAGGGCTGATCATTGATAAGATCAGGTATTTTATCGGCGCTCATGGCCTTGGAAAAAAGGAACCCCTGACCATAATGGCAGCCAAGCTCTTTCAGCTTTTGCATTTGGGCTTTTGTTTCAATCCCTTCGGCAATAATGGTCATGCCAAGGGATTTGGCGAGATCAATAATCACTTTAATGATATTGTTCCCTTCCTGATTGCTGTCAAGCATGCTGGTAAAGCTGCGGTCAATTTTAATTGTGTCTGCCGGAATGCGGCTTAAGTAGGATAGCGATGAATATCCGGTGCCAAAATCGTCCACAGCTAGGGAAAGCCCATAGGTTTTAAGATCAAGCAGAATATTCCGGGCAATATCCGAATTTTCCATGATGGTCGATTCTGTCAGTTCCAGTTTTAGATTGCTACCGTCAAGGCCGCTTTTGGCAAGGGCATCACGGGTCAGGGCAACAATATTACCGGCAATGATATGGGAGCTGGAGACATTTACCGCCATAAATAATGATGATGCCAGCAGATTATTATCAATCCATGATTTCAGGTCCTTACAGGCAGTGGTCAGGGCCCATTCACCAAGCGGGATAATAAGCCCGGCTTCTTCGGCAAGGGCAATAAATTCAAGTGGGGAAATGCTGCCGCGCTGGGAATTATTCCAGCGGGCGAGGGCTTCAAAACCGCTGATCAGGCCATTTTGTAGATTAATCACAGGCTGATAGTAAAGCTCGAGCGCATCAGCGGCCAGAGCTTCACGAAATTCTGTTTCAAGGCGCAGCTTAGTGGCAGCCTGCGTTTTTAGTTCCGGATTAAAAATGACGGTTTGATTGGAGCTGACATTTTTATTGCGCTTCATGGCCAGATGGGCGTGCTGAATAAGCTGTTCGATGGTTTTGACGTTTGCCAGCCCGGTTGCGATACCAACAGATACAGAAATGCGCGGATCATTCTTTGTTGATGTCGCCCGCGTGGCAAAATTATGATGGATGGATTTTGCCAGCGTTTCGGCTTCGCGTTTTACATTTTCAAAGTATCTTCCCGACAGAAATATGACAAACTGGTCATCGGCAAATCGGGCCAGAATTGAATTTTCCTGGATGGTTTCAAGCAGCATTTTGGCAACAGCCTGCAGGGCATCGTCGCCTTTTTCATATCCATAGCTTTCATTAATGCGCTGAAGCTTTCTGACATTAACGAAAAGAACAGCGCCTTCAATGCCTTTTCGATCAAAAAAACCATCCCGGGTTGAATTGGTTTCAAAAAGCATTCTTTCAAGCTCTTCATAAAATTTAAACCGATTGGGAAGACCCGTAAGCTCATCATAATAATTATAGCGGTTTACCTCGATTTCAAGATTTTCACTATCATCAAAATCTGAAGTGGACACTGTGATCTGGGCAATATCGCCTTCTTTAGTGCGAAGCGGGATAATTTTACAGAGCAGGCTTTTCTTTTCTCCTTCAATGACCAACTGCCAGATATAAGCCAGCGGTTTTCTTTCAATAAGGGATTTTTCAAGATGCGACTGAAGCTTGTTATCTTCGACATTATCACCCCAGATCAGCATATTAATATATTTGCCGATCGGGTTTTGGCCTTCACTGGAAATTGCCTGAAGAAAGACTTCGTTGGCTGAAATAAGCCTGAAGCTGTCTTCGCCTTCCACATTGATAATGGCTATTCCGTCGGTGACCGGGCTTGATACATCAAAGGACTTTGAGCGTGAAATCAAAGTCGGTTTTTGATTTAAAAACAAAAACGGTGATGCGCCAGACTTGCCAGTCATGAAAATTGAACCTTAATTTATCTCTTGTCTAATCTGGATAGAGTTTCATTATCCAAAGAATACAAACTGCGCCAATCAGGTAAATATTTGGTAAAATTTACGTCTGAATTGACAGATAAAATCAAGTTTTTTCAATTTTTTTATGAACAGCCGTTGGTAGCACCGCAAGTATCACATTTAAGGCAGGTGCCGTTACGAACCATTGTGAAATTTCCGCACTCGCCGCAGCCATCTCCTTCGTAACCTTTCATCTTGGCTTCAAGGATCAGGCTTGACCGACTGCTTTCCTGGGTCAGTGTGGTTTCAGTCATTTCCTCAGCACCAACAGCGATTTTTGCCTGTTCAGTAACCGCCAGTGATGTGGTTTTTGATGTTTCAATGCTTTCCTGCTTAAGAACATAAAGATTGCTTTTTCTGACATATCCGGTGCTGGTCAGACCAATAACACGGTTTAAGGCGGTATCAGTCTGGGCGATAAATTCATCAGCACTGATTTCCTGACCACCTGTGCCAACAGAATCCGGCATCAGATCATCCGGCACCACATGGGCCAGATCCGTGCGGCCAAGATAGGAAACCGCAAGCTCGCGGAAAATATAATCAAGCACCGATGTTGCCATTTTAATGGCATCATTGCCGGTCACCTGACCTGATGGTTCAAAACGGGTGAAGGTAAAGGCATCGACATATTCATCCAGCGGTACCCCATATTGAAGACCAATGGAAAGGGCAATGGCAAAATTATTCATAAGGCTTCTGAAGGCCGCCCCTTCCTTATGCATATCGATGAAAATTTCACCAAGTGTGCCATCGTCATATTCACCGCTACGCAAATAGACTTTGTGCCCGCCGACGCTGGCTTTTTGGGTATATCCTTTCCGTCTTGTTGGCAGTTTGCGGCGCTTTGCTGTGGTCGACTGTTCAATGACACGCTCGACAATTTTTTCTGTGACCGCCCTTGTTTTTTCCAATAGCGGCAATGCTTCGATTTCTTCTTCTTCCAGTATGACAGCATTAAGCGGCTGACTCAGTTTTGAGCCATCCCGGTAAAGGGCGTTGGCTTTAAGACCAAGGCGCCATGAAAGCCTATAAGCATCCTTACAGTCTTCGACTGTGGCATTGGCTTCCATATTGATGGTTTTTGAAATGGCCCCGGAAATAAACGGCTGGGCAGCGGCCATCATATAAATATGGCTTTTGGCGTTTAAGAACCGCTTGCCTTTTTTACCGCATGGGTTGGCACAGTCAAAGACAGGTAAATGTTCCTCTTTTAAATGAGGGGCCCCTTCAAGGGTAAATGTCCCTGTGCAATGTTCATTGGCTTCTTCAATCTGGGCTTTGGTGAAGCCGAGCTCTTTTAGCATATTAAACTGTGGATTGGTGATCTGTTCTTTACTGAAGCCAAGAACTTCCGTGCAGAAATCATCACCAAGGGTCCAGCGGTTAAAGGCAAATGTGATGTCAAAGGCGCTTTCAATCGCCTTTTCGATCTGATCAATCTGTGCTGTGGCAAAGCCTTTGGCTTTAAGGCTGTCATGATTGATATGAGGGGCACGTTTCAGATTGCCATGCCCGACCGCATAGGAAGCAATTTCGCCGATCTGCTTTGGTGTATAGCCAAGCGTTTTAAGAGCTTCCGGCACCATACGGTTGATGATTTTGAAATAACCGCCACCGGCAAGTTTCTTGAATTTAACAAGGGCAAAGTCAGGTTCAATGCCAGTGGTATCGCAATCCATCACCAGTCCTATTGTTCCGGTTGGGGCAATGACCGTAGTCTGAGCATTTCGGTATCCATGCTTTTCACCAATGGCCAACGCAACATCCCATGCGCGCCCGGCGGCAATGGCAATATCTTTATAGGGACAGTTTGCAATATCAAGCGGTGCCGGTTTTGTGTGTAGCCCGCGGTAGTAGGATTTGCCCCAGGCAGCGGTGCGATGATTATGGATCACCTGCAGCATTGGGGTGCGGTTTTGATGATATTTCGGGAAAGCACCAAGCTCGGACGCCATTTCCGCTGATGTTTTATAACAGACACCGGTCATCAGCGCACTGATTGAACCGCAAAGGGCGCGGCCCTTGTCACTGTCATAGGAATAACCGCAGGACATAATCAATGCACCAATATTGGCAAAACCAAGCCCCAGGGTCCTGAAATCATAGCTGCGCTGGGCGATTTCCTGTGATGGGAACTGCGCCATCATGACCGAGATTTCAAGCACGATTGTCCATAAACGTGTGGCATGTTCGAAACTTTCAACATCGAACTCACCTGCTGCGCTTTTAAATTTCATCAGGTTAAGGGATGCCAGATTGCACGCGGTATCATCAAGGAACATATATTCCGAGCAGGGGTTTGAAGCCCTGATTTCCCCCGAATTGGGGCAGGTATGCCAGTCATTGATTGTGGTGTGGAACTGTAATCCCGGGTCAGCACATTGCCAGGCGCTTAAGCCGATATCTTCCCACAGGTCCATGGCGGAAACCGTTTTATGGATTTTACCGTCAACACGGCGTGTCAGGTTCCAGTCATCACCATTTTCAACCGCTTTCATAAAGTCGTCTGTGACGCGGACAGTATTGTTTGAATTCTGCCCTGAAACTGTTGAATAGGCCTCTGAATCCCAGTCGGTATCATAGGTTTTAAAATCAATGTCGGTAAAGCCCTGTTTGGCAAAGCCGATGACGCGCTGAATGGTGTTTTCCGGGATAAGATCACGACGCGCTGAAATAACCGCTTTTTTAAGTTCTTCGTTTATTTTGGGATCAAAGCCATCTTCCGTTTCAGCATCGCAGGCCGCAATAATTGCTTTTGCGTGCTTTTCAGTAATTCTTGATCCGGTGACTAGGGCGGAAACTTTTTGCTCCTCAATCACTTTCCAGTTGATGAATTCCTCAACATCCGGATGGTCAATATCGACGATTACCATTTTTGCCGCACGTCTTGTTGTGCCGCCTGATTTGATAGCGCCCGCCGCTTTATCACCGATTTTTAAAAAGCTCATCAGGCCGGATGACGACCCGCCGCCGGAAAGCTGTTCCCCAAGCCCGCGAATGTTGGAAAAGTTGCTGCCGGTGCCCGAGCCATATTTGAACAGGCGGGCTTCACGGGTCCATAAATCCATAATGCCGCCGTCACTGACCAGATCGTCACTCACCCCCTGAATGAAACAGGCATGGGGCTGCGGATGTTCATAGGCACTTTTCGATTTTGTCAGTTTTTTTGTTTCATAATCGACATAATAATGGCCCTGAGATGGCCCATCGATACCGTAAGCCCAATGTAGGCCTGTATTAAACCATTGCGGCGAATTGGGCGCACACATTTGTGCTGCCAGCATAAAGCTAAGCTCATCATAAAAGGAACGGGCGTCTTTCTCGCTTTCAAAATAGCCGCCCTTCCAGCCCCAGTATGTCCATGTTCCGGCAAGCCGGTTAAAAACCTGTTTGGCGCTGGTTTCCGGGCCGTATCTTTCCGCTTCGGGCAGGGCGGAAAGCGCATCCTGATCCGCCTCATGCCGCCACAGCCATTTTGGCACATCTTTTTCAGGGACCGCTTTTAAGCGGGCAGGAACACCGGCTTTGCGGAAATATTTCTGGGCAATAATATCCGATGCCACCTGTGACCAGCCATTTGGAACTTCGAAGCCTTTAAGACCAAAGATCACTTCACCATCAGGATTGCGAATCTCGCTATCCGCTTTACGAAAATCAATGTCTTCGTAAGCTGATTTTGATGATTTCGTATAAAATCTTTGTATCTTCATTTCTGTTCCTGCCTTTTGTCCTGTTCCTTTTAAAAATGATTAAAATACTGACTAAACTGACCCAAATTTTGTTTCATTTTTATGTAATGATTCTGACCGAAATACTAACTTACCTGCAATAAATCATAAAGCGTTTTTTAGTATATTTTGTGGTTGACGTAAAAAGTAAACCTAGATGTTGTGCTTTTGATGAGTCGGCACAACAGACCAGAATTAATCATTTACATCCATAAATGACTGTAATTTATTGTGCCAAAGGCATAATTCAGAAGCGGACATGAAAGCGTCGCCTTAATATGACCAATCTTTCCAAACAAAATCAGGAATTATAAATGTGGCCAATTGCTTTAAAGGTTGTTCTCTTTACGCACACAGGGTATAGAGTGTGATATAAATTTATACGTGGCTCACATCATAAGTGGATAAAATATGATTGTTAGATTGATTAGACGAATTTTCGGTTGGTGGCATGTTGGGACGATCGGTACCCTTTTACACACATATTTTAAGGGCGTAAAAGTGGGCGAGGATAAGCTCGGAAACAGTTATTATGTATCCAAGGACCGTAAAAAACGCTGGGTTATTTTCGCCGGTGAAATCGAAGCAAGCGCCATTCCGGCGGAGTGGCATGCCTGGCTGCATAAAATTGTTGATCAGACGCCACTTGAAAGTCCAAGGATCATTAAAAGCTGGGAAAAAGAACACCTTCCCAACCAGACCGGCACTGTAAATGCCTATTATCCAAAGGGCGCATTATCAGAAGGCGGTGTCAGGCAGAAATCAACAGGCGATTATGAAGCCTGGACCCCTGGCAGTTAAACCCATAATCAGGAGCATTATATGAGAAGTAATCTTGTAGAGACGATAATGGGGGCAATAGTCCTGCTTATTACCGGCGGTTTTCTCTATTTTGCTTTCAGTAATTCCGGTGTCGGTGCCACCAGCGGGGCAAGCTACACGGCCGAATTTGACAAAATTGACGGCCTTGCCGTTGGTGGTGAAGTCAAAATCAGCGGCATCAAGGTTGGCAGTATCACCAGTTTGCATCTTAATCATGATACATATGGCGCGGTGGTCGAAATTAATATCGATCCGAGCATCAAACTCCCTGAAGATACCTTTGCCAAAATTACTTCGGAAGGATTGCTGGGCGGAAATTATCTTGTTCTTGACCCGGGTGGCAGTGATGTGATGCTTGCGCCGGGTGATCAGATTATTGAAACGCAGGGGGCGGTTGACCTTCTGGGGCTGTTAAGCAAATTTTCAAGTGGCGATAAAAGCGAGTAACGGTTATGTTACGCGGAACATTGACAATCATTTTTCTAGGTCTTTTGACGGCGGCAGCTCATGCCCAGCAGGTGCCGGTCGTGACCTTGGGTGCGCTTGATAAAATTACGGCCAAACTTGAAACACTTGACATCGCCCGTGATCAAACCGCCAAATTCGGCACGCTGGAAATAACCATGCGGAACTGCCGCTCAAACCCGCCGGAAGAAACGCCGGAATCGGTTGCCTTTCTTGAAATTAATGATCTTGGTCATGGTGGCGAGCCACAAAAAATCTTCACCGGCTGGATGTTTGCCTCTTCCCCGGCGGTATCACCGCTTGAACATGCGGTTTATGATGTCTGGGTGATTGACTGTAAAATGGTTGATCCGTCTGCATCCTCGGGCAGCGAATAAAAATCAGCATCCTCAACGGCAAGGGCTTCTTTCAGGCGCTGACGGTAATCAAGCCGCGGAATTTCAATGGCACCAAACTGGCTTAGATGGTCAGTCACAAACTGGGTATCCAGTAAAACATAACCCCCGACAATTAGCCGGGCTACCAGATAAACAAGGGCGATTTTGCTGGCATCGGTGACAGTATGAAACATGCTTTCACCACAAAAGGCACCATTCAGGGAAACGCCATAAAGACCACCGACCAGTGTATCATCCTGCCAGCATTCAACACTATGGGCATAGCCAAGTTCATGAAGTTCACAGTAACGCTGCAAAATAATATCATTAATCCAGGTGTTCTGACGGTCGATATTATCGGTCGGTTCCGCGCATTTCAGCATCACATCGCGAAAGGCCGTGTTGATGCGAACATCAAACGGTTCTGCACGAATTGTCTTTGCCAGTTTTTTGGGAACATGGAATTTATCCAGCGGAAAAATGCCCCGCTCGTCCGGATCAACCCAGAAAACATCATCGGCATCGGCACTTTCCGCCATGGGAAAAATACCCTGCATATAAGCACTTAGCAGGAGTTCTCTTGTGATCTCCATATGCCGGAACCTTTATTTATCTTCTTTTGCCAGTCGTGCCAGATAATGTTCAAGCCAGTGAATATTGTAATTTCCGTTGATAAAATCCTCTTCATGAATAAGTTTCTGATGAAGGGGAATGGTGGTTTTTATGCCGTCAATTACATATTCCTCGAGCGAGCGCCGCAGGCGCATCAGGCATTCATTACGGGTTTTACCGTGAACGATCAGTTTGGCAATCATGCTGTCATAATAGGGCGGAATTCTGTAGCGGGCATAAAGACCGCTATCGACCCGCACACCAAGACCGCCCGGGGTATGATAATCCTTAACCTGGCCCGGTGAAGGGGCAAAAGTAAAGGGGTCTTCCGCATTGATACGGCATTCGATGGCATGACCGGAAAAGGTAATGTCCTTCTGTGAAAACTGGAGCGGCAGCCCGTCAGCAACACGGATCTGTTCCCGCACAAGGTCAATGCCGGTAATCATTTCCGTAACCGGATGTTCAACCTGTAGACGGGTATTCATTTCAATGAAATAAAACCCGCCATTTTCATAAAGAAATTCAATGGTTCCGGCACCGCGATAACCGATGGCCTGTATGGCTTTGCGGCAAATCTCTCCAATCTCTTCGCGCTCCTCCGGCTTTAAGGCCGGGGAAGGGCTTTCCTCCAGAATTTTTTGATGGCGGCGCTGTAGTGAACAGTCCCGCTCACCCAGATGCACTACATTGCCATGGGTGTCGGCCAGTACCTGTATTTCAATATGCCTTGGCGTAGTCAGAAATTTTTCCAGATAAACTGTACCATCGCCGAATGACGCGGCGGCTTCACGCTGGGCGGAACTCACCGCCATTTCAAGTTCGGTTTCGCTGTGGACGATCTTCATTCCCCGGCCGCCGCCGCCGGATGCGGCTTTGACAATGACCGGATAGCCGATTTTTGCGGCCACTTTAGCGGCATCTTTAAAACCGTTGACGGCCCCGTCAGAGCCGGGGACCACGGGTATGCCGGCTTTTTTAACCGCTTCCTTGGCGGAAATTTTATCGCCCATCAGGTTGATATGTTCTGCCGTCGGGCCGATGAATATTATGCCGTGCTTTTCAATAATTTCGGCAAATTTGGCGCTTTCCGATAAAAAGCCATATCCCGGATGAATTGCATCGGCGCCAGTAATTTCCGCAGCGGAGATAATTGCCGGGATATTAAGATAACTGTCGGTTGATGACGGCGGGCCGATACAAACGCTTTCATCCGCAAGTCTTACATGCATCGCGCTTTCATCAGCCGTTGAATGCACAGCAACGGTTTTAATGCCCATTTCATGGCAGGCTCTGTGAATACGAAGGGCAATTTCACCGCGGTTGGCAATGAGTACTTTTTCAATCATGCTATCATCCGCTATTCAATAATTACAAGGGCTTCGCCATATTCGACCGGTTGTTCGTTTTCAACAAGAATGGCTTTTACTGTCCCGGCCTTGGCTGCGTGAATCTGGTTCATCACTTTCATGGCTTCTACGATCAGGATGGTCTGCCCGGCGGAAACCTTATCGCCCACTTTGATGAAAGGGTCGGATGTCGGATCAGGGGATGTATAGATGGTTCCAACCATGGGGGAGAAAATTGTACCCGGATGATCTGCAGCGGCAACGGCAGGTGCGGCAGCAGGGGCTTCTGCTGCTGGTGCTGCAGGGGCAGGCACGGCTGCCGCAATCGGCGCATGAGCGACATGAACCGCTTTACCGCCGCGTGACAGCTTTATTTTAAGTTCTCCGTCCTCTACCTCAATTTCGGTGAGATCAGTTTCATTCAGCATATCGGCGAGTTCACGTATTAACTTCGTATCCACTTGCATTTTTGCCATTCGTGTATTCCTTTTAATAATTCCCGTTTTACTTAACTATATTTTTAACGGCATCAACAGCCATTAAATAACCGGCAGCACCAAACCCTGTAATCATACCGACTGCGACGGATGATATATAGGAATGATGGCGGAATTGCTCTCTTTTGAAAATATTTGAAAGATGGACTTCGACTGTCGGAATGCCGACAGCGAGAAGTGCATCCATAATTGCGACTGATGTGTGGGTCAGCGCCCCCGCATTTATGACAATGGCGTCATGACTTCCCCGGGCATCGTGAATCCAGCCGACAATTTCCCCTTCTATATTGGATTGGCGGAAATCCACCTCAAGATCAAGCGATGCCGCTTTTTCAGTCATTCTGTCTTTGATATCGGCCAGAGTCTCTGCGCCATATATATCTGGTTCCCGTGTACCCAAAAGGTTTAAATTTGGGCCATTGATCACCAATATTGATTTTGTCATAATTCTCTACTGACTTATTATCATTAGATATGTATATAATACTATAATTGTAATTTGAAAACAGTCATTATCAATTTAAGGCTATTATAATGATAAATGTAACGATAAACGGCGATGCGCTAAAATTTGAAACGCCTCTGTGTCTTGACGAGCTTCTGGCCAAGCTTGATATCGAACAGGATAAGGTGGCGATCGAGCATAACCGTGAAATCGTCCCAAAAAGCACATTTCACAGGGTAAAGGTCACAGACGGGGATAATCTTGAAATTGTTCATTTCATCGGGGGTGGCTGAACAATAAATCTTAAAGAAATCCAGGGAAATAAGGAATATGACGGATAATTTGGTAATCGCGGGAAAGGAATATAGTTCCCGCCTGATAGTCGGTACGGGCAAATATAAGGATTTTGAGGAAACGAAACTGGCGGTCGAGGCATCGGGCGCGGAAATCGTCACCGTTGCCGTGCGCCGGGTCAATATTTCAAAACCGGGGCAGCCGATGCTGGTCGATTATCTGGATCCGAAAAAATATACCTATCTTCCCAACACGGCCGGATGCTTTACCGGTGATGATGCGGTCCGAACCCTGCGGCTCGCCCGCGAAGCTGGCGGCTGGGACCTGGTGAAGCTGGAAGTACTGGGTGACCAGAAAACGCTCTACCCCAATATGCCGGAAACGGTGGAGGCCGCCAAAATCCTCATCAAAGAAGGGTTTCAGGTGATGGTCTACTGTAATGATGACCCGATCCAGGCCAAAATACTCGAAGATATCGGCTGCTGTGCCATTATGCCGCTTGGTGCGCCGATAGGCTCCGGCCTTGGTATACAAAACCCGGTCGGGATCCGGATCATTGTTGAAAATGCGACCGTACCCGTGCTGGTGGATGCCGGGGTCGGGACCGCGTCGGAAGCGGCGCAGGCGATGGAGCTTGGCTGCGATGCGGTGCTGATGAATACGGCGATTGCCGAAGCCAAGGACCCGGTCAGAATGGCCCGCGCCATGAACCATGCGGTTAAAGCGGGCAGGGATGCGTACCTAAGCGGCAGGATGCCGAAAAAACGCTACGCCGACCCGTCATCACCACTTGCCGGGTTGATTTGAATACCATCTTATTGAAGCTACCAGTTTAAAATCAATATTATTGAATATACTGTCTATTTTTTCTTCACTACATGTTGAATCTATGCCAGTAGATTTGGATTTTAGAATTTGTGATAATTTGTTTAAATCGTCTTTTCTGAAAAATTTTTCTTGATTTTTGAATTGACCATACGTTGTGTTTTGACTGTATGATTTGTTTAGAATATCACCAAAACTATTGCTGTAAAAAATATTTGTAGAATTCTCAAATGACCATAATTCAGTGTTCCTATTCATTCTGTTTTTATCATCATAGATTTTAGCGTTACTTCGGCTTATTTGCCATATAACAGCAGAGTCTGGTAAATAAGAATCTACAAAGCCATCAGGAAGGGAAGCCAAAAGATCATCGAGTTCAGCATATAATGATTCATTTGGGTATATTTTAATCTCGCAACCACAATGTGTACCTTTGCATAAAATTTCATCATCAGAATAAAAATTCGGACCTACTTTTAATTCCTGTGAAACTGACCAACCCCAAATCGAAAAAATAAATGGCAACTCATTTTTATCATGAACAGTAGGGGGCACATTAGAAAAATCATAAACGGCAGCCATCGCAAATACTGCGATGAAAAGAAGGCCAAGTTTTTTTAGATTTTCTACGGTCATTTGGGCTCTAGTCTGAAATAAATTATAACAGTCATATCTTTATCTAAAACAGCTTTTACATTTTCATCCTTGGGTTATATTTATACTTTCCTAATGCACCAGATTGGGGCGGAAGATAATAGTATCTTTAACGTCCCTCATAACTATTTTCTCATTATTTCGAAGTGGCGGCAGATATCTGGTGTCCGCAACCAACTTAATAATATACTCGCTAAACTGATTGATGTTTACTGGTGCCAGCCAGTTTTTTTCCATCACTTCTAAATAGGGGATTTTAATATTGAAAGGTTTTCCGAACATATCAACATCAAATTGTACCTGAACAAACGCAGGAATATTATTTAGAAAAATATCCGTCATAGGAGGATATGATTCCGGCTTGTCAATTGGGATCAGATATCCTGTATGGTCTTCGGGTGTTATTATTTCCTTATAATAGTTTTCCGCACTATCAATATCTTCCTGCAATATTTTCATTGTTGCCAGTAGTTGTAGGGCTTCATTTTTAAGTAATTGTTCCTCTTGTCCGTTATTATCTAAAAGGATAACCGCTTCGGTTAATTTCTTCTCTGCGGCATCGTATTTTTTTAGCCCTATATCATGGCGGGATAACCAAAACAGACCCTCGGCAATTTTGGTGGTATTGGCAGCCTTATCGGAACTATATAAATTAACGGCTTTCTGAAAATTTTCCACGGCATAGACTATACCAACATATTTGGATCTAATTATGCCAATATATAATTCCAGATCGGCCATTTCGGTGTCAGGTAAATTTTGACTATATGCTATTTCCAGTAAGGTATCAGAAATTTTTAATTCCGCCACATTTGGATGTGAATTATAATAGGCAACAATATACGGGATATACTGATTTATATAATTAATATCTTTTGGCACTTTTCTAAGGTTTTGCATTCTGAAGTATTTTTTATATAAGTCGGAAGCTTTTAGCTAGTCTTTTAATTTTTGTTCATTGGTTATTTTATCAATATCATTTATGCCTCTGGCATCATAAAGAGTGGCCAGGTTATAGGTGGTAATAGCATATTCATTGGAATCTCTTCCATAAACCCTTGGAGCCAGCTCATAGACTTTTTCTGCGACCTCTATGATCGGATCGAGGTCTTCGGAATTTGCATATAAATCATTAAACTGGGCATAGAGTTTTTGAAACTCTGCCTTATCCGCTGCTTCATCGGCGAAGGCAGCGTGGCTGAATAATATCATAAATACTAAGTAGAATTGTTTTTTCAATTTATATTCCGTCTTTTGAAAGAAAATTATGGATTATTTTGAAATGCCAAACACTATTTTTACTTTTGCGTCTTTTGTATATGTGAGGTTTCCATCTTTGATAGTTGGCGCATATCGAAACCCTTTTGCTGCCTCTATGGAACTTTCATTAAATTTTTGATTGCTGGATTCAATGACTGTTATGTTTTTTGTAAATCCATTGGTATCGACATCGAAATTTAGGGTAACTTCTGCTGGTTCTTTTTTCAGTTTTGCTATTTCATATGATTCAAGTTCAGGAAAAGTAGGGTTTTTTCTATATATCGGCTTTATATATTGATCAAAGTCCTTTGGACGCTCCTCTGCGATGGCCTGGCAATGAAGAGTTGCTTTGTCAGACAGTCCCATGTCTTCAAAAAGTTGTACCATAAATGCATGCGTATTCTGTTTCAGTTCCTTACTTAACTCGGGATTTTTGTCAAATATCTTAAGCGCAGTTTCAAAACTGGTTTCTGCAGAGGTTCGTTTTTTGTCGCCCATTTGTAATTTGGCAATCCAAAAATATGTTTCACCTACTTTGAAATGCTCAGATCCATATGATTTTATATAATTGGCGTTCGATAATTCAAAATAATCTAACGATTTATGAAAATCATTATTTTTAAAAAGCAAAAGACCAAGCTGAAATTCTATATCAGCCAGTTCATTCTGCGAATAGTCAAGTTCACGGGCAATTATATGCAACTTTTTGACTCGTGAAGGCAGAGCATCCTGATAGGCTTCTAAAGCTATTGACTTTAAATAATACAGGTATTGATTGACGAAATTTTTGTCTTTTGGGGCGTCGATTTTGTCTAGAATCTGAAAATAATCTTCAAAGAGATCCCTTGCTTTATTGTCGTAGTCGGATAGTCCTGCTGACCCCGCTTTTTCAAGGTAAAGGCTAGCCAGATTATATGTAACAACGGCAGTATTCTGAGAATTTTTGCCATAAATTTTCGGCGCGAGTTCATATAGCTTTTCTGCGACCTCTATGATCGGGTCAATGTCTTCGGAATTTGCATATAAATCATTAAACTGGGCGTAGAGCTTTTGAAACTCTGCCTTATCCGCCACTTCGTCTGCGAGGGCGGCGTGGCTGAATATCAGGATAAGTATGATAAAAATTCGACGGACCATAATTTCCCCCTTCATTTTTTTTTTTAGTTTAGACCATCGGGTACGTTTTAGCAAACAGTCTGGTTTGGCTATTTATAATGACTTTAATCGGCAAATTTTATGATGCCTTTTTTGCTTATTACTGTCGTTTTCTTTAGTGCAGATATCTGTTTTGATAACATATTATCGTCCACTGGCCAGGCCGCTTTATCCAGCGGATGAAAAGCTTTTCCCCTCCATTCAATATAATGACTGATCAGGGTTGTTCCACTGATATAAAAAGCGAATAAAGCAATTTCGCCGACGCCGTCATTATATCCATCCTGGGTATATCCGAGAACTTTTGGGCAGATAATCTGCACCAAAGAAGCTGTCGACCCGGTATCAAGATATTCGATAGAGACATCGCCACAGGTTTGCCGGAAAGTATTTAATGTCTGATCTTCCCATCGGGAAATTGGAACTGCCTGACCTAAATTAAGGGCTTTAATGGCAAAAATAGTCGTCCAGCTGTCAAATTCCTGATCAACGGGAATAGCTTCGATAATAAAGCTCGGTCCTTTCTGATCTTTAAAATATTTGCTTTTTTTGAGTAAATCTTCTTCTTTAAAATCAGCTGCGTTCGGGTCTATCCATGGCGGGATACCGTAGGTAAAAACATTTCCGTACAGATTTATTGTACTTTCAACTTCCTTGGCCACAGTAGGCAGGCTGAGAAGTGAGAAAATGAAAATAGTGATTAATTTTTTTAACATTTTGCCCCCAATTGAAATTGTAACACCCAAATTTGTAAAGTGAACATTATTATAGGGCTATATTTCTGCGATTTCAATATTGTTGATTTGGGGCCTGTCGCCGATTACAATCGGGATAGGGAGAGGAAAGGGGAAGATCATGAGATTTTTACTGTTATCAATAGTAATGATGAGCGCAGCACAGGCCCAGCATCAGCAGGCAGACGGCGACTTTACCATGGCGCTGACCGGGGACAGCATTATTACCCGGCCACTGTCGCCGTATAAGGAACCGGAATTTCTTAAAATGATTGATCTGATCCGCGGGGCTGATATGGCCTTTACCAATCTGGAAATGCTGTTTCATGATTATGAAATGTACCCGATGGCCGAAAGTGGCGGTACCTATATGCGGGGGGAGCCGAAACTGGCGAAGGAACTGGCCTGGGCCGGGTTTGATATGGTTTCCCGCGCCAACAACCATACCGGTGATTATGGAGTTAAGGGGATGGAACTGACGACAAAATATGTGGCTGATGCGGGGCTTGTTCAGGCAGGTGTCGGTATGAGCCTGGCCGAAGCGCGTGAGGCAAAATTCCTCGAAACCGGCAAAGCACGGGTCGCGCTTATTTCGATTGCATCGACATTCGCCCGCCATATGGCGGCCGGGCGTTCACGCGATAATGTACCGGCCCGTCCCGGACTAAACCCGCTGCGATATTCAAAAACCTATATATTGCCGGAAGATCAGTTTGAAAATATGCGGGCGACCGGTGAAAGCCTGGGATTATTTACGGATCAGGACGGGGGTGCGCGCGGCACATCGGAAAGCAGACCAAATGCCATTAATATATATGGCCAGTGGTTCGAAAAAGGCGACGTCGCCGGGGAACGGACAGTGGCAAATGCGAGCGACGTTGAAGACATAAATGCGGTGGTCCGGAATGCCAAAAAACTGGCCGATTATGTGATCGTTACCATCCATGCCCATGAGGAAAAAGGCCGCCGCGAAATCCCTGCCGATTTTATTGGTGAATTTGCCCGCACCGCCATTGATGCCGGTGCTGATTTATTTGTCGGCCACGGGCCCCATGCCCTTCGCGGGATTGAAATTTATAAGGACCGGCCGATCATTTACAGCTTGGGGGATTTTATGTTCCAGAATGAAACCCTGCTCAGGCTTCCGGCGGAAAATTATGCCCCATACGGCCTTGATGACAATGCCCATGTCGCCGATTTCAATGATAAACGATATAAGGGCGGCACCAGCGGTTTTCCGGCATTACGTGAAATATGGGAATCCGTGATTGCCATGCCGACTTTTGACGGGCAAAAGATGAAAGAACTTGCCCTTTACCCGATCACGCTGGGCTATGGCCTGCCCGAACAGGTGAGGGGCCGCCCCTTACTGGCCAAAGGGGAACTGGCGCAGAAAATATTAAATGATCTGGTTGAACGCTCGAAACCTTACGGCACGGAAATCACCATTCGCGGTGATATTGGTTTTGTGAAGGTCAGATAGCCCGCTTCTCAATTTCAGGATATCTGATAGCGAGGGTAATGGCCCGCATGACAATGAATATGCTGTAAGACGCCCAGAGGCCATGATTACCCCAAAGCGGGATCAGGGTATAAACGCAGATGGCATAACAGATGGTTGAGATTACCATGCCATTTCGCATGGCACCGCCGGCAGTGGCGCCAATGAAAATGCCATCCAATTGAAAGCTCCAGATCGACAGCAGCGGCAATAGTATCACCCAAATCAGATAATTGGCTGAAATTTCGCGGATAGTATCAAGGCTGGTCAGCAGGTGAATGATCATATCGCCGAAAAGCAGATAAAAAGCGCTGAAGGCGGCGGCGGTAAAAATCGCCCATTTGCCGGAAATTATGACGGCGGTCCGTAAATTTTCAGGTGATTTTCGGCCGATTTCTTTACCCACCAGCACTTCGGCCGCCTGCGCAAAACCGTCAAGGCCAAAAGCGGTCAGGTTCTGCAAATTCATCAATACCGCATTGGCGGCAAGGATTTCAGTACCAAAGCGGGTTCCCAGCAATGCGAAGCTGGCCAAAGTCAGGGTCAGGCACATGGTGCGGATAAAAATATCGCGGTTTAAGCTGAACAGATTTTTAAAAGCCGGAAGCGAGAGAATATTTTCAAGCACAGACGGGTCAAAAAGCGGCAGTTTAAAATAATGACCGCAATGACGTCTGATAAAATAAATACAAAGCAAAAAGGCGGAGCTTTCAGAGAGCAGGGAGCCGAGCGCAACACCATCCACCGTCAAATCAAAGCCATAAACAAACAGGAAATTAAGCAGAATATTGCTGATATTCATATAAAGATGGATATAGAGAACTTCCCGCGCCCGGCCAAGGCCCAGAAGCCAACCGGCAGCGACATAATTCATCAGCGCAAACGGCGCGCCCCAGATACGGATGCTGAAATACTGCTGAGTGAGGGTGGTTACTGATGGCTCCGCTGTCATGAACATAAAAAACAGTCTGGCCAGAATGACTTGTGACAGAATAAATAAGAGGCCTATGGCCGTGGCACTGATGAGACCACGGATAAAAAGCTGGTTCAGGCTGAGCTCATCTTCCCGGCCATGGGCCTGCGCCGCGAGGCCGGTTGTGCCCATGCGCAGAAAATTGACCCCGTTATAAAGCAAGCTGAAAAAAACCGAGCCAAGGGCAACAGCGGCAAGGTAGCGTTCATGGGACAGGTGGCCCATAATAAAACTGTCTGACAGGCCAAGAAGGGGTGTTGAAAGATTGGCCAGTATGCTGGGTATGGCGATTTGCCACATTTGAAGGGATATTGCAGAGTTTTTTTGGACAGTGGTCATAAAGGGCCGAACTTTGATTTATGCATTAAAAAATATCTATATTTTTCGGTTTTGTGTTGTTGTAATGATATGATTTTTCCATTAAAGGGACTATATTTTAATTGTTAAAAAAATTACATAAAAAATAGTATCTGTGAATATAACGCTATATACTATGTGTGATTTAAGAGTAAGGACCAAAAAATGAATGTGCAAAACCCCGCACAGGATTTTGACGAACTTGATTCAGTCTGTGTTCGTTTTGCCGGAGATTCCGGTGACGGAATGCAGCTGACAGGAACTCAATTTTCCGTCGTAACCGCCCTTGAAGGCAGTGATTTATCAACCTTTCCCGACTTCCCGGCCGAGATCAGAGCACCGGTCGGTACCACGTTTGGGGTATCGGCGTTCCAGATCAATTTCGGCTCGGTGGAAGTGTCCACGGCTGGGGATGAGCCGGATGTGCTGGTGGCGATGAACCCTGCGGCGTTAAAAGTAAGCTTGCCGGGACTGCGTAAAGGCGGGCTTATCATTGTTGATGAGGGGGCCTTTAACAAACGGAATCTTGATAAGGCGGGATATTTTGATAACCCACTTGAAAATGACAGTTTAAGCGATTATCAGATCCAGAAACTTGATATCACAAAACTGACACTTGAATCGGTTAAGGAATTCGGGCTTGGCAACAAGGATGCCGTACGCTCTAAAAATATGTGGACACTGGGTCTTGTGCTTTGGATGTTTGGTCGTCCGCGTAAACCGATTACCGATTGGCTTGAAGAAAAATTTAAAAAAATGCCTGATGTGGCACAGGCCAATATTGCGGCCCTTAATGCGGGTCACGCTTACGGCGAAACGGTTGAAGCATCCTCAAATCTGCATCGATACCATGTTGGAAAACATAAGGAAGAGCCGGGCGAATACAGAACAGTCAATGGGAACCAGGCTTTAGCATGGGGGCTGCTTGCCGGTTCAAAACTTGGTGAAATACCGCTTATGCTGGGTTCTTATCCGATCACACCGGCTTCAAGCCTGCTTCATGCATTGTCAAGTTTCAAGGAATTCGGTGTTATCACATTCCAGGCGGAAGATGAAATTGCCGCTATCTGTTCGGCCATTGGTGCCTCTTTTGCCGGAAGCCTTGGCGTGACCTCAAGTTCTGGTCCGGGTATTGCCCTTAAAACTGAAGCCATCGGCCTTGCCATCAGCACTGAACTTCCTGTGGTGATTATTGATATTCAAAGGGCCGGGCCATCAACAGGGATGCCGACAAAAACCGAGCAGTCAGACCTTTATCAGGCGGTGTGTGGACGAAACGGCGACGCGCCTGTTGTGGTGCTATCCACATCTAACCCGCAGGATTGTTTCGATGTAGGGATTGAAGCGGTAAGACTTGCAACCAAATATATGACACCGGTTATGGTGCTTTCTGACGGCTATATTGCCAATGCGTCAGAGCCATGGAAACTGCCGGATATTAATAAACTTGAAAAATTCCAGGTCAATTTCTGCACCAATCCGGAAGGGTTCCACCCGTTTAAGAGGGATCCCCTGACACTGGCGCGGGCGTGGGCAAAGCCGGGAACGCCGGGAACACTGCACCGAATTGGCGGCATTGAGAAATCATATGATAGCGGTCATATTTCCTATGACCCTGCCAACCACCAGAAAATGACAAACATCCGCGCTGAAAAAATTACTAATATCGCCAATGATATTGCCGAGCAGTCTGTATCGCTGGGTGAAGAGGGATCAAAACTGGCTGTCGTCGGTTGGGGCTCGACCCGTGGCGCAATCCATCAGGCGGTAAAACGCGCACGCGGAGAGGGAATTGACGTATCCCATGTTCATATTGGCAATATCTGGCCGCTGCCTAGAAATCTGGAAAGCCTCTTAAAAAGTTTTGACAAGGTTATTATTGCGGAAATGAATAACGGGCAGATGAACCACCTGCTTAGGGCTGAATATCTGCTGGATGCCTATTCACTGACCAAGGTAACAGGGCAGCCCTTTAAAATTTCTGAAATACTTGAATGTATCCGTGTACAGGCGGGAGAGAGATCATGAACGAGCAGACAGATGTAAAAAAACTGACTTTCAAGGATTTTGAAACCGATCAGGAAGTTCGCTGGTGTCCGGGTTGCGGTGATTACGCGATCCTGAAAGCGGTGCAGATGACTTTGGCAAATATCGGGGCAACGCCTGAAAATACTGTCTTTGTTTCCGGTATCGGCTGTTCATCGCGTTTTCCCTATTATGTTGAAACATATGGCTTCCATACCATCCATGGCCGGGCGCCTGCGGTGGCCACTGGTGTTAAACTTGCCAATCCCGATCTGGATGTGTGGCTGGTTACCGGTGACGGGGATGGACTGAGTATTGGTGGCAATCACATGCTTCATGTGCTTCGCCGCAATGTGAATATGCAGATTATGCTCTTTAACAATGAGATTTATGGTCTGACAAAAGGTCAGTATTCACCGACATCAAAATTGGGCACCAGATCACCATCAACGCCTTATGGCTCAGTTGATCTGCCGTTGTCGCCCTGCGCATTTGCGCTTGGGGCCGGGGCCCGTTTTGTTGCCCGTGGCATTGATACGGGGCTTAAGGAACTGCCACTAACCCTGGCACGGGCAAAAGACCATGTCGGTGCGTCATTTGTCGAAATATTCCAAAACTGTATTGTCTTTAATGATAAGGTATTTGAAGGCTTTACCTTAAAAAAGGAAGCGGCCAATACACAGATTTATGCGGAGCACGGAAAACCGCTTATTTACGGACAAGACCGTAATAAAGGGCTTATTTTCAACCGGGATAAATTTACACTTGAAACCGTCGTCATCGGGGAAAACGGTATCACCGAGGATGATATTCTCGTCCATGATGAAACCAACAAGGTTTTGGCACAGATGCTTGTGGAGCTGAAATCACCTGAATTTCCTGTTGTGTGCGGTGTGATTTATTGTGTTCAGGAAGAAAGTTATGATCAGGCCGTTCACAAGCAGATTGAGCAGGCGAAAAAGAATGGTAACGATGATTTCAATGCCCTGATCCGTAAGGGGCGTACCTGGACTGTTGATTAAAGATATAAAGTTATAATAAGCGGGGAAAGATAACATTCCCCACTTTTATACTCTTATCCCTGTATAGATTGCCGAAATTATGTGGGTCACATCCCGTCCGTTATCGGCCAGGGGTAATTCAAGCCAGAGAACCGATGACAGACGCCCGTCATTTTTTGGAATGGCACCAATATTAAATCCATAGTGATGATCATAGATATATTGCAGATACCGATAATATTTTTTTATGGTGTCTTTTGAGGGCGGGTTGCCATCCTGTATCTGTTCATAAATGGTTCTTTTGCCCCAATACTGGGAAAATGTCTGGCCGATAATCAAATTATGCTTCGGATCACTTAAATTTTTGCCAAGGGTCATGACACGAAGATTGCTATGCCAGCCTTTGAAATCCTCAAATTTGAAATCTTTCCACGCAGGAAAATTTTGACCATCAAACTTTGAGCGCCAGATTGCATAAAATCCCTCCAGTGCCTTTGCTTCCGAAGGTAAGTGCGTATCCCATTTAAATAGATGGCAGTCCAGATTTCTCTGATCTTCGAGAAACCTTATAAAGGCGACAGGTTTTGTGGAAATTTCCATAAAAAATTCAGAAATTGGTTAATAGGTTAAATTCGTGTGCGCTTATATAGAAGTTGTTTTCTTTAATCAAGACCTGGTTTCAGTTTTATTCATGTTGGATGTTTTTCAGGAAAATATGTGCTTTTCCGGGCCGAAAGGCTTATAGTTTATTCATAAGGCTGCGCTGGGTTTTTTAATTGACAGCGTATAATGGCTAAATGGTAATGAAATTATGGTGCGTATATGGGGACAGATGCGATAACCGACGAAGATTTGATGCTGCGTATCGGTGACGGTGACCAAACGGCCTATGGCATGCTGGTTGACAGACATCTATCCCAAAATCTGGGGTACGCGACCAAAATTTTAGGTAATGTTTCAGAAGCGGAAGAAGTGATGCAGGAAGCATTTATCAGGGTATGGAAACATGCCAGCCGTTGGGATCCGGCCAGAAAAACCCGTTTTACAACATGGTTTTATCGGGTGGTAACCAATTTATGTTACGATGTCGGACGCAAAAGAAAACCACAGGATAATGTGGAAATGCTGGAAACAGTGGCGTCGGATGATATGAGTGCGGAAAATGTAATTGAAGTAAACCAGCGTTCCGAACAGGTTCAGGAAGCTCTTGATGCATTGCCGCAGCGCCAGAAGATGGCAATTATACTTTGTTATTTTGAAGGGCTTTCAAACAGGGAAGCATCGGATGTTATGGAAGTTAGTTTAAATGCGCTTGAATCATATTTGGTAAGGGCCCGGAGAAATCTGGCCGATATATTGAAAGATGATAAAGCAAGTCTCTTAAAGGAGATCGGATGATGAATGACGCTAAATTAAATGAATTGCTTAATGACTATCAAAAGACCCACAGCCCGGAACCAAGCAGGGCATTGATTGATAAAATCATGAGAGTCCCTCATGAAATTGATCAGACCTCAGGATTTTCCTGGAAACTTAGTGACTGGATTGTTTTTCTTGTGCCGCGCCTGTCCGGTTTGACGGCAGCGCTTGTAATGGGAATTTATATGGGTGGTGCCGGTAGTTCGGCTCTGGCAGAAGATGAAATTGCTGAAATTGACCAGGGCAGCATGATTGTGGCGGATGCAGGGACCAGCCTGAATGATAGTGAAGATGCGCTTCTGAATGTTGAAGAATTAATCTTTGTTGAGGAATGATGAGAATGAAGAATTTTTCTTTGAAAATGAACTGGGTCAGCATAGTGATGCTGCTGTCTTTGGGGGTTAACTTTTTTGTAATCGGTTATCTTTATGCCCAGCATAAGGCCAGAGAGATCAGAATGACACGCCTTACATTCGACCATTCAATTTCAAAACTGATGGAACCGCTCCCGCGCAGTGGAAAACATGAAATTTATCTTGCCATGCGCAGTAAGCGTGATGAGCTCATTCCGATTTATAAAAGTATTGTGGCCAAACGGGCGGAAATTATGGCCATTATTGCGGAAGATCCGCTTGATGCAGAGAAGCTCCAAAAGGCGATGCAGGACTATAATGGAATTTATCAGAAAATGGTCAGTCCTACTCATGAAGTCATTGTCAGAGTGGTAGGTAATCTGGATGCTGCTGAAAGAAAGGCAATATTTGAGCGTTATAAAAACCCGCCAAGACGCGATTTTAGAAGCAGAAGCAGCAATGACAATCGTATGCCACCACAGCCGGATCAGAATGACCAGCGCCGTGACTGGTAATTAAGAGAAGAATTGTTTATTGTCAGCTTAACATATGATTAAGAAAGCTGATTTATCCTAGAAATATGATATCGATATTATCGACACCCTTACCATCTTTCCAATCTGCGAATGCGGGCGGTGAAAAGCCGCCTGCTGCTGAAATAAACTCTGCACCATTTAATATTGGGAAAAGTTCTGAACTAAATGAAGAGGGACAGGCGGAGGTAGAACGCCTTAAAAAAGTGGATCAGGAAGTTCGTGCCCATGAAGCGGCGCACAAAAATGCCGGCGGACAATTTGCAGGCAGTGCTTCATTTTCCTATTCTGTGGGTCCTGATGGCAAGCGATACGCGGTTGGTGGTGAAGTGTCCATTGATGTCGCCCCGATAGAGGGGGACCCCGAGGCGACCGTTGCCAAACTGGATGTGGTTATTGCAGCAGCACTGGCACCGGCAAAGCCGTCTGCACAGGACCGAAAGGTTGCCGCAGCCGCTGTTGCCGCCCGAAATAAGGCGAGGGCAGAACTCCTCGATAAAAAAAGGGAAGAGACAGGCAATGCTGATCAAATCAATCCTTCATTTGATGTCAATAATTTTGGTAAGACGTCCGCTTTAACGGTTCGAAAAGCTTATGAAAATGGCAATGGCCTGACAGAAAACTCACAAAAATCAGGAAATAATTTTAGTCTGATAAGTTAATATTATCATTGAGTTATAATATTTAATTAAAGTAAAATATTAAAATTCTCCAGAAATTTAATTGTTGAAATGTCAATTCTTTGAATATTGTTTCAGATATGCTATTCAATCCTTATGACCAATTCTTCATATGATATTCCAAAAAACACAGTTTTTTATCAGGAAGTGATAAAAAAAAGCCGGTTTATCGTTCATATTCAACATACACCGGATGTGGACGCGGCGCGGAATTTTATAGCCGACATAAAAGAAAAATATGCTGATGCAGTGCATAACTGCTGGGCCTATGTTGCGGGGCGTCCGGATGATAGTCAGGTGCTTGGCTTTTCCGATGACGGGGAGCCGAATGGAACAGCGGGCAAACCAATCCTCAATGTTCTGCTGGGCAGTGGTATTGGTGAAATCACCGCCGTTGTGACCCGTTATTTTGGTGGTATTAAGCTGGGGACAGGGGGGCTTGTCCGCGCCTATGGGGGCTGTGTCAATCACGCACTTGAGGAGCTGGAGCGCGGTGAAAAAATACCGGAAGTGGTTATCAGCGGCACATCCGATTACAGTTTTCAGGGCATGATTGAACAGATTTTAAAATCCTATAGGGTGCTTGATCTCAAGAAAGAGTTTAATCAGCAGGTCAATTGGGAAATCAGGATGGATGGGCGGGAGGCACCGCTTGCCATATCGGAAATCACCGATAAGACAAGCGGGCGTGTTATTTTTCATCTGCCGGAGGGCTTATAACGCTTTAATTATATCCTCGACCATTTTTTTGGCGTCGGCAAACAGCATCATTGTGTTATCCCGGAAGAATAGCTCATTCTGAACCCCGGCATAGCCGGAGGCCATGCCGCGTTTCACGAAAAGCACGGTTTTGGCCAGTTCTACATCAAGCACGGGCATACCGTAAATCGGGCTTGATTTATCCGTTTTGGCGGCCGGATTGGTCACGTCGTTGGCGCCAATGACAAAGGCGACATCAGTTGCTGAAAATTCGCTATTGATATCCTCCAGCTCAAAAACTTCATCATATGGCACGTTTGCTTCCGCCAGCAGCACATTCATATGCCCGGGCATCCGTCCGGCCACCGGGTGAATGGCATATTTTACCGTTACGCCTTCCTCTTTCAAAATATCAACCATTTCACGTAAGGCATGCTGCGCCTGGGCAACGGCCATTCCGTATCCTGGTACAATAATAACGGAACTTGCATTTTTCATAATAAAGGCCGCATCGTCAGCACCGCCCTGTTTGACGGGGCGGGTTTCAATTTCACCGCTGCCCGCCAAGGCATCTTCACCGCCGAAGCCGCCAAGAATAACGCTGATAAAGGACCGGTTCATAGCCGCACACATTATATAGCTTAGGATTGCCCCGGACGATCCGACGAGGGAACCGGTGATAATCAGTGCATTATTCTGCAATGTAAAACCAATACCGGCCGCGGCCCAGCCGGAATAGCTGTTCAGCATACTGACGACAACGGGCATATCGGCACCACCGATTGGGATAATAATCAGAAAGCCGATCAGGAAGCTAAGACCGATAATCAGCCACATAATATTACCCTGGCTTGAGGCAGAAGCCTCATCAACCGCGAAAAAGCCGATCAGCGCGAATATGGCGATCCCGATTGCCGCATTAATCAGATGCCGGGCAGGGAGTATGATCGGAGCGCCGGACATATTGCCATTCAGTTTGGCAAAGGCAATAACAGAGCCGGAAAAGGTAATGGCGCCGATCGCGGCCCCAAGGGACATTTCAATACGACTGGACATCAGAATATGGCCCATTGCGTCAACCACCCCGAAATGGGAAGGAACCAGAAAGGCGGCCGCCGCCACCAGCACTGCAGCAAGGCCCACCAGCGAGTGGAAAGCCGCCACCAGCTGCGGCATTGCCGTCATGGCAATGCGCGAAGCGATCAAAAGCCCTATGCCGCCGCCGATGATAAGCGCAACGACAATCCAGGTGTAGGACACAATCTCAGGATTAGCGAGTGTGGTTGCAATGGCAATGGTCATGCCGAGCATACCGTAATAATTGCCTTTTCGTGAACTTTCAGGGGACGACAGTCCGCGAAGTGCCAGGATAAATAAAACACCGGCAATCAGATAGGCGATAGCGGTGATATCAACAATATTTTGCTCTGACATCATTTATCCCCTTTCTTTTTTTCAACCGGTGCTTTTTTCTTATACATGGACAGCATGCGTTTGGTGACGGCAAAGCCACCAAAGATATTCACAGCCGCCAGTGCAATGGCAACAATGCCAAGGATTTTGGCTATATTCATTTCCGCCGGTCCTGCTGCGATCAGGGCGCCGACAATAATGACCGACGAAATAGCGTTGGTTACGGCCATAAGCGGCGTATGAAGTGCGGGTGTCACGCTCCAGACCACAAAATATCCGACAAAAACAGAAAGTATAAAAAGTGAGAATTGTGAAACAAAGGGTGACATGCCAAGCCCGTGCAGGGTATCTGTCACATGTGTAATCTGGTCCATACTAGTTTCCTCCCTTCAGGCGTTCGTTGACGATTTGCTTATCTTTGGTAAGCAGGGTGCCGACAATAATTTCATCTTCCCAGTCAATATTCAGGGTGCCCGCTTCCTCGCCCGCCAGCGGTGTGATGAAATTAAGCAGGTTTTTTGAATATAGGGCGCTGGCGTCTGCTGCCAGCTGACTTGGCACATTAAGGTGGCCGATAATGATCACGCCGTTATCAGATGTAACAACTTCACCGGGCCTTGACTGTGTGCAGTTGCCGCCTGCCTCAACGGCAAGATCGACGATGATGGAGCCGGCCTTCATGCTGGCGACCATTTCATCGGTGATCAGAATTGGTGCCGGGCGACCGGGGATAAGCGCTGTCGTGATGGCAATATCCTGTTTTTTAAGGGTTTCGGCAATCAGTTCCGCCTGGCGCTTTTTATAATCATCGCTCATTTCCTTGGCATATCCGGCGGCGGTTTCGCCTTCTTCATCGGTTTCAACCATAACGAATTTGCCCCCAAGGCTTTCAACCTGTTCTTTGGCGGCGGATCGGACATCGGTTGCCGAAACAACGGCACCAAGCCGTTTTGCCGTGGCGATTGCCTGCAATCCGGCGACACCGACCCCCATAATCATCACCTTGGCCGGGGCAATTGTGCCCGCAGCCGTCATCATCATCGGAAAAGCACGGCTGAATTCGGCGGCGGCGTTAATAACAGCGGCATAACCAGCCAAATTAGACTGACTGGACAGCACATCCATACTCTGGGCCCGGGTGATACGGGGCATAAATTCCATGGCATAGGCTGAAATATTTTTATTGGCATATGCCTTTACATGATCCGGATTTCTGATCGGGTCAAGAATGGCTATGAGCGTTGAGCCATCCTTTATCAAGGACAGTTCATCAATGTCCCCTTCGCCAGCCAGAAGGGGTCTTTGTACTTTAAAAATGATATCGGCTGCCGAATAGAGGGCTTTTGCATCGGCGGCAATTTTTGCACCGGCGTCCTCATACTGACTGTCTGAAATCTGGCTTTTTGCCCCGGCACCTTTTTCAACAATGACGCCAAAGCCCAAAGCAACCAGTTTTTTGACAGTATCAGGGGTCGCCGCAACACGCTTTTCGTGTTCCCGACGTTCTTTTGGTATTGCTATAATCATTGGTAACCTCTTGATATGATCAATTCTTGTTAAATGATTGACGAGTATCATTTACGGTAGTGGAAAGCTTAGCAGAAATTAACCAAAAGAATAGGGCAAAAATAAAATATCGGCATTGTCATTTTGGAATATCATGTGGACGTTTCCTGTATCATATTGACACATTAATTAAGCAAAATTGTATATTTCTTAACTTTTGTCCCGTATTGATACAAAATATAAAAGGTCAAATTAAGAATAGCGAACATTCAAAATGGTCAATGAGAATAATAAAGATAAATCCAAATCAGCTACGCCGGATGCTTTTTCCAAAATAATCGGTAGCAGTGAAGTGATGCGGAAAGCTATTATGCTTGCCCATAAGGGGGCCGAGACCGATGTGCCGATGCTGCTTGAAGGGGAAAGTGGTGTTGGTAAGGAAATATTTGCCAAAGCTATTCATTTATCCAGCGGTCGTGCAGAGAAACCCTTTATTGTTGTGAACTGTGGTGCTCTTCCGGCCAATCTGGTCGAAAGTATATTGTTTGGTCATGCCAAGGGAGCCTTCACCGATGCCAAGGAGGATCATGCCGGTAAATTTGTTGATGCAGATGGCGGTACCATTTTCCTTGATGAAATTGGCGAGCTGCCACTAGAACTTCAGGTAAAACTGCTTCGGGTGCTTCAGGAAGGGGAAGTGGACCCGGTCGGTGGTGAAAGGACAGTGCCCGTTGATGTCAGGGTTATTTCAGCGACTAATAAAAATCTTGAAAGCCTTACCGCATCCGGCCAGTTTCGCGAAGACCTATATTACCGGCTGAACGTATTTCCGGTTTTTTTACCGCCACTGAATAAACGAAACGGTGATATTCAGACATTGGCCGCTCATTTCATTCAGAAAATCTGCAAGAAGGAAGGCCGAACCATAAAATCGCTGACCACTAATGCCATTATGCTGCTAAACAGTTACCATTGGCCGGGAAATGTCCGTCAACTTGAAAATGTCGTTCTGCGGGCGGTCATTCTGTCGGAAGGGGAAATGATCACCGATAAGGATTTTCCGCAAATCCTTGCCGATATTGAACGCATGGCCAATGAAAATAAAAAACACAACCGCCGGATTGATGATCTTAAACGCACACTGGAAATTCCAAAAGAATTTCATAATACATCCATCTATGATGAAAATGCCGACGTCTATTCAATTGATTATATTGAAGGTCTGATGATCCGTTATGCCTATATCCGTTATGAGGGCAGGATGACGGAAATTGCCAAACGTCTTAATATCGGGCGGTCAACCCTTTACCGTAAAGCGACGGAAATGGGTTTGCTTGACGAAGATAAATAAAAGCATATTGAGACAAAAGAACATTTCCCTGCGACGAGCCGCATTATAAGTGCTTGAAATTTGTTCTATTCGTATTAAATTTGAAAGATCACCAATTATCAGGGATCAATCATGATTTATCTTGTTGCAATTATCTGTCCCCCGCTTGCGCTTTTATTTAAGGGTAAAATTTTTCAGGCACTGTTAAACGGCCTTTTATGGCTGCTTAGTGTTGTAATGTTTGTTTTTTCACTGGGAATTCTGGGTGGTCTGACCTTTCCGGTCTGGATTATCACCATTGCATGGGCCATTTTAAGTGTTAAAAGTGCCAATGACGATGAACGCACCCAACAGATCGTTGATGCGATCCGGTCAAAAAATTAGGCCGGCGAATTAACACCGGCCGAAATTTATTGGATTCTAACGGGCGGTTATCCTCTGATCATACCCAGTGCATGGGTATAAAGATCCAGGAGTGCTTCCTGTTCCTGACGGTCACCTTCATCCATTTTGCGCAGTCTGATAATCTGGCGCATGATTTTTACATCAAATCCTGTTGATTTAGCTTCTGCATAGATATCTTTGATATCATCGGCGAGGGCTTTTTTTTCTTCTTCCAGTCGTTCAATGCGTTCTATGAATGAACGCAAGGCATCGGCTGCGATGCCACCTGCTTCTACCATATTATTTACTTTCCTTTATTTTTCATTTCATCGTTTTTCTTCAGACTTTCGTCCATTAATTTCATTTGTTCGTCTGTTGCCGGGGTTTGATATTTATCAGTCCATGCATCATAGGGCATACCGTAAACCATTTCACGGGCATCCATTTTGTCAATTTCAATGCCGCGCTTTGCCGCTTCGGCCGCATACCATTTTGAAAAGCAGTTGCGGCAAAACCCGGCCAGTCCCATCAGATCAATATTCTGGACGTCGCTCCGCAATTGCAGATGGGCAATGATGCGGCGAAAAGTAGCGGCTTCTATCTCAAGTTTTGTCTGTTCGTCCATTTTTTTGCTCCTTAAAATTTTTTAATATGCGACATTTCTGGTATGTTCCGGATTGCCTCAATTTCTTTTGCGAGTATTTGGCTCCATTTTTCAATGCCTGCTTCATTTTCAAGTTCATCCTGCCTGATTTCAATGCCGACATGGGGAAAACCGTGACGATCGCCATGAGTATTCATGGTATGGAACAGGTCCTGACCGGAATAGGGCAAATTATCACCGACAGTGCAGCCGTAGCCCTCAAGTCTTTTCTGGACTTCTGCGGCCAGTCGGTTGTCGCGGTTCCATAACATGCCCGCATGCCATGGTCGGTCAAACCCGTTCATCGTCGGTGTAAAACTGTGTAAATTAAAAATCAGTGGTGCATGGTCATTTTTTGCTTTTGTCTCGATCAGCTTTTCAGTGGCATTATGAAAGGGCCTATAAAACCGGTTAATACGAGCGTCAATTTCGTCGTCTGACAGGTTTTGATTGCCGCTGATATGATGACCGTCACTGGATACCGGGATCAACCCATCCTGTTCAATGGCGCGGTTGACATCAATCAGGAGCCTTGAAAAGCGGGCCAGAATGGCAGGAGCATCAAGCATCATGGCAACATTTTTTGTAACCGCGCCGATGCCAATGTCCCAGGCAATATGAAGCGAAAGCTGTTCTTCGCTCAGCCCTAGATTTTCATAGTCATCTGGAATATGATTGCTGGCATGTTCACAGATAAGAACAATATTGGCCTTGCCGTGCGGATTAATAATTTCAAATGCCATCGTATCCTGCTTTTTGATGAATCGGGTTGGTATTTTTATATCGGATTACCATAAGATGTGTAGGAAAAAATAAAGTTTCGAAACAATTTTATCCTGTACACGGCATGACCGCTATGATTAATATTTCAATGAAATAAATAAAAATGAAGGGCGGCAAAATGTCATTAAATTTAAAAACAAATTATTTAAAAACTTTTCTGATTTCAGGGTTGCTTGCGACTGGAAGTCTGGGGGCAGCGATGTCAACGGCCAATGCTGCTGCCTGTAATGAAAATATGGATTGTCAGTCATCATGGATTGGGATGAGCCAGGCGGACAAGGATAAAATATTTGCTTTTGCCGAAGATTATAAAAAATTTATGGATAAGGCGCGTTCAGAGCTGACATTTGTAACCGAAGCAATCAAAATTGCCGAAGCCAATGGGTTTAAACCCTTGCGAGATGACAGCCCGATGACGCCGGGAGCCAAATATTACGACAATAACCGGGATCGGGCCATTTCGCTGATTGTGATCGGTAAGGATGATTTTTCCACCGGTTTTCAGGTGATCGGTTCCCACATTGACAGTCCAAGGCTTGAGCTTAAAAATATTCCGCTTTATGGCAAAGAACAGTTTGCGCTGTTTCAAACCAATTATCACGGTGGTTTGAAACGTCATCAGTGGACCAATATACCACTTGCTCTTATTGGCCGGGTTGATAGGAAAGACGGCACCACAGTACAGATTAATGTGGGAATGGATGAAAATGATCCGGTCTTTGTGATCCCTGAAATTTCACCGCATACGGACCGTGGTTATGGCAGCAAAAAGGTTGATGAATTGCTGACCGCTGAAGATATGGACCCGATTGTTGCCCATATTCCGGGGGCAAGGGGTGGTGATGTGTCAGATCAGGTCGAAGCCTACCTGAAAAGCACATATAATATCAGCCGCGGTGATCTTGTATCGGCAGAATTGCTGCTGGTTCCGGCAATGAAAAGCCGGGATATGGGATTTGATCGCTCGATGGTTGCGGCCTATGGACAGGATGACCGCCTTGCCAGCTATACCAATGTTCAGGCGATTCTCGATATTGGAACCCCGCAAAAAACGGCAATTGCCCATCTTGTCGATAACGAAGAAGTCGGTAATGTCAACAATACAGGGGCAAAATCACAGTATTTTTCAAACCTGATATCCCGCCTTATCGAAGCCAAAATGGGGGAGAATATGCGTGAAAGCTATGTCCGTCGCGCACTTTCAAAAACAAATATGATTTCCATCGACGTTAATCCGGGTATTAATCCGATGCGCCCCAGCGCATGGGAGCCACTGAATGCTCCGCGGCTTGGCTACGGCGTAAATCTGAAATTATATGGTCGCGGGTTTAACGCCAATTCCGAATATATCGCCTATATCCGTAAAGTGCTTGATGATGCCAATATTCCCTGGCAGACCGCCACTTACAAGGTCGGAACTGCCGGTGGGGGAACCATCGGCGGTGAATTTTCCCGTCAGGATATGAATGTGATTGATTTTGGTATTCCGGTTCTATCGATCCACACGACCTATGCCGTTAGCTCAAAAGTGGATATTTATAATCTTTATCGTGCCTGCAACGCCTTTTTTAAAAAATAGATCAGGATAAATTATGCACCGTCGTCGTCGAACCCGAATTATAGCCACACTTGGTCCCGCATCATCAAATTTTGAAATGATCAAAAAACTATCGGAAGCGGGGGCTGATGTCTTTCGGCTGAATATGAGCCACGGGTCATATGAGGCGGCGGCAAAGCTTCATGCGACGGTGCGTGAAGTGGAAAAGGCAACGGGAAGACCAACCGGAATACTAGTTGATTTGCAGGGGCCGAAATTGCGTGTTGGGGTCTTTGCCGAAGAAAAAGTGAAACTGGTTCCAGAACAACAATTTATACTGGATATGGATAATACACCCGGGGACGTCTCAAGAGTGGAACTGCCCCATCCTGAAATTTATCAGGCAGTGGAGCCAAGAACGGAGCTTCTGATTAACGACGGCAAAATCAGGCTGCTTATTGATAAAGTGGAAAAAGATAAAATAACCACCACGGTCAAGGTCGGCGGGGAGATTTCAAACCGAAAAGGGGTCAATGTCCCCAGTGCAATTCTGCCGCTGGCGGCGTTGACGGAAAAAGATAAAAAAGATTTGAATTTCGCCCTTGATCTGGGGGTGGACTGGGTTGCTCTTTCCTTTGTCCAGCGTCCGGAAGATGTGCGGGAGGCGAAAAATATCATCAAAGGTCGTGCGGCTATAATGGCGAAAATTGAAAAACCGTCGGCGGTTCACGCGATTGATGAGATCCTTGCTGAATCAGACGGCGTGATGGTGGCGCGCGGGGATATGGGCGTTGAGCTTCCCATGGAACTGGTGCCGGCAAAACAAAAGAAAATTATTCGCCATGCGAGGCGCGCTGGCATTCCGGCGGTGGTGGCAACACAAATGCTTGAAAGTATGATCAATGCGCCGGTACCAACCCGGGCCGAGGTTTCAGATGTTGCCAATGCCGTGTTTGACGGCGCTGATGCAATTATGCTCTCGGCAGAATCAGCAACGGGTTCTTATCCTGAAGAAGCCGTATCATTAATGAACCGGATTGCCAAAACCATTGAAAGCGAACCAAGTTATTTAAGAATGCTGGGTAAGGATAATACCACGCCGGAAGCCACAACCGCCGATGCCATCAGCGCGGCGGCGAAACAGGTGGCAATGACCATTGAAGCCCGGGCTATCGTTACTTATACCGGGTCCGGATCAACCGCCCTTCGTGCGTCGCGGGAAAGACCGGAAACACCATTACTGGTGCTGACACCGAATATTGCGACAGCCAGACGGCTTGCGCTGGTCTGGGGGCTTAACTGCGTTTACTCACAGGATGCGGTAAATTTTCAGGACATGATCGATAAGGCCTGTAAAATCTGCCTTGAATATGGTTATGCCGGAACCGGGGACCGAATCGTCATTATGGCGGGTATGCCATTTGGCACCCCCGGTAAAACCAATGTTCTCAGGATTGCCCGGGTAGAATAATTTACGTATAAAATTTTACCAGCCGGAATATAATAACAAAATGAGGGGGTTGGCCAATCCTTATGTTATAGAAAACAAGGCCCTAAAAATGAAGGAGATCGAGCCCTTGGGGGGGAAGCTCGATCTCCTGTTTGCCACAGACACTGAGGTCTATAACAATTCTTAAATTACTATATATTAGATAGTTGTGTCAAATATCTTTAATAGTATAATCAATAAAATTATCCTTGACGTGCCTTGAAACGACGATTGGTTTTATTAATAACCAATGTTCTGCCTTTGCGGCGAATGACACGACAATCGCGATGGCGATTTTTAAGCGATTTTAACGAATTTACGACTTTCATAATCTGTCTCGTATTTTTAATTTTGGCTCACAATTCACCTGCTCAGGCTGATGTTTCAGAGCACTTTCCAAAAACTTTCGTGGAACCTATATGGACCGATGTTAAATGTCAATGACTTCCGTGCAAAATTTGAAAAAAATAATAATTTCCCCATTCGTACAAATTTAAACTTATCTTAACCGTTTTTTTAGCTCTGAGCCCTTATAGTTTTCGGCATTGAAGGCAATAGTCCGTTTATGTGTTGCGGAGGGAAAAGTGACTTATGGATAAACAGGTTTTAAAAAATCATGAGAATGATATGAGCACTATTGAACTGAGAGAAATTGAGCCCACACGTGAGATTGGAAAAATTATCGAAGTAAGCGGGAATGGCGCCAAAGCGATCTGTAATCTTGGCGTTCTGCGCGAAATGGCGAATATGGACAGTGAAGATGCCGAATTTTCCCCGGGCCAGATCGGGACAATCCTGAAAATTAAAGTTTCAAAGGGATATCTGTTTGTAACAGTCCGGGATATTATTTCCCAAAATAACGACACACGTTTTGAGCAGGCGATTATGACACTGGATTATCTGGGTCACGGTATCCGCGCGCCTTACACGGAAAGCGGTATGATTTTTGATCGTGGTGTCACCGATTTTCCACTGCCGGGACAACCCATTTTCCCGGTTAGCCTGCGGGATATTGAAGGTATTTTTGGCGATAATGACAATAATCACTTTCATCTTGGTCATGTCTATCCACAGCATCTGACACCGGCTTCTATTAATATTGATGCTTTACTCGGAAAACATTTTGCCATTCTCGGCAGCACCGGTACCGGTAAGTCATGTACGGTGGCGTTGCTGATCAGACGAATGGTTGAAAGACTTCCCCATGCTCATATCATCATGCTTGATCCCCATAATGAATATGAAAGTGCTTTTTCTGATTGTGCGCAGCATTTTGATATTAACAATCTGCGTCTTCCATACTGGATGATGAATTTTGAAGAACATGTGGAAATGTTTATCGGGGCCTATCACAGCAATGACCGAATGATCGAAATTGATGTGCTGAGGCGCTGTATTTATGAAGCTCGGGTCAGTAATAACGAAGGATACCCGGCAGAACGTATTACTGTTGATACGCCAATCCCCTATAAACTGTCATTTGTTATGAGATTTCTTGATGAGGAAATGGGCAAGCTGGATAATCCGGAAACCCTGACACCATATCTAAGGCTTAAAAATAAAGTTGAAGAGCTGCGTCGGGATACACGGTTTTCCTTTATGTTTTCGGGCATGCTGGTCAATGATACCCTGAATTCAATCATTGGAAACCTGCTTCGTTTTCCGGTGAACAATAAACCGGTATCAACCATCGATCTTTCCGGTGTGCCATCAGAAATTGTGAATGTGGTGGTATCCATCATCAGCCGGGCAGTATTTGATTTTGCGGTTTGGAGCCGTGGTAATGATGCCCGTCCTATTCTGCTGGTTTGTGAAGAAGCCCACAGATATGTGCCGACAGACAACAGCACAATTTTTAATTCGACCCGAAAAGCGATTGAGCGGATTGCCAAGGAAGGCCGGAAATATGGTGTTTCACTTGGTCTTGTATCACAGAGACCGGCGGATGTCTCGGAATCAGCGCTTTCCCAGTGCGGAACTATTTTTGCCATGCGTCTTAACAATGAACGGGACCAGAAATTTGTGTCTCACGTCATGCCCGAGGGGGCAGAAGGGTCGTTAAATTCATTGTCATCATTGCAAAACCGTGAAGCACTGGCAGTTGGGGAAGGGGTGGAGGCTCCGGTTCGGCTGCTTGTTGACAAACTTGATGAAGATCATCTGCCAAGCAGTGGCAGCCCGTCCTATTCTGTGGACTGGCAGTTGGGACTGGAAGATCCGAATTTTGTCAGGGCAACAATCGAAAGATGGCGACGTACCGGCCAATAATCAGATTTTCAGGATAATTTTTCCGGTATGCTCACCGCTTTCCAGATAGCGGTGGGCCTCTGACGCCTGTTCAAGCGGAAAAATTTTATCAATAACTGGCGCTATTTTTCCCGCTTCCAGCAATGGCCAGATAGTTTCTTTCAGTGCCTTTGCAATCGCGGATTTGAAATCATTATCACGCGGGCGTAAGGTTGACCCGGTAACCATCAGGCGTTTTGTCATAATAGGCAGCACGTTAATTTCTGCTTTAACGCCGCCCTGAACGGCAATGATAACTGTCCTGCCGTCTTCATTTAAGGCGCTGATATTTTTTGCAACATAATCCCCGGCAACCATATCAAGGATCACATCAGCCCCTTTGCCACCCGTTAATTTAATTGTTTCTTCTGAAAAATCCTGCGTTTTATAATTGATGGTATGATCCGCACCGATTGATTTGCAGATGCCACATTTTTCATCTGTTCCAGAGGTGGTAATCACTGTTGCTCCGAATATTTTCGCCATCTGAATGGCGGTGGTGCCAATGCCGGACGTGCCGCCGTGGATAAGCACAGTTTCCCCGGCTTTAAGTTTTCCCCGATCAAAAAGATTGGACCAGACGGTGAAATAGGTTTCCGGCAGGGCCGCTGCCTGCTCCATGGAAAAACCATTGGGAACTGGCAGGACGCATCCTTGATGGGCCAGCGCATATTCGGCATAGCCGCCACCGGTCAGCAGGGCGCATACTTTATCCCCGACTTTCCATTTTGTAATATTCTTGCCAATTTCTTCAATAATACCGGCACATTCAAGACCAGGAATATCGGACGCCCCGGGCGGTGGCGGATAATGTCCTTTTCGCTGAACAATATCAGGACGGTTGATGCCGGCAGCAAAGACTTTAATCAGGATCTGATCAGCCGAAGGTTTTGGCCTTTCGCTGTTTGAAATTTCAAGCATTTCGGGGCCACCGAAATTTTTTATATTTATCACCTTCATTGCATTATCCTAATTGACAGATTTGTTATTTTATAGAGAATGGAATAATAAATGTATATGCGATAAATATGGGTAAGAATTATGGACGACGACTTTGACAGGCCGAAAGTGCCGCTTTTAAAACAGCTCGTAAAAGAAGACCTGAGCGTTCACAGTATAGAAGCATTGGATGACAGGATTGCTATTCTTAAATCAGAAGTCAGGCGTACAGAAATTGAAAAAGCCCATAAAAAAACTGCCCACGCGGACGCGGACAGTTTATTTAATTAGGGGTGCTGTAAATTAGGCAGCATCTTCATCGACGAGCTTTTTTACCTCAGCAGGTTTACCGATTTTAATTGTACGGGGCTTTAGATGCTCCGGTACTTCACGCTGAAGATCAATCATCAACAGGCCATTTTCAAACTGGGCACCGAGCACTTTAATCGTATCGGCCAGTCTGAAATGACGGGTAAAGGCGCGTTTGGCAATGCCGCGGTGGAGGTATCTTTCCGCGTCTGCCTCGTCTTCGCCACCATCGGCGGAAATGGTAAGAACGCCATTATCCAGTTCGATTTTCAGATCATCTTCGCTAAAACCGGCAAGGGCCATGGTAATGCGGTAATCGTCTTCGCTGATTTTTTCAATATTATATGGGGGGTAGGAAATATCATTGTTTCCTGCCGCTGATTCAAAAATCCGGTTCATCTGGTCAAAACCGATTGTTGATTTAAGAAGTGGGCTTAAGTCTAATGCTCTCATTTTCATATCCTTTCTCTTTAAGCGATATAATTCTGCTTCCGTCTTATGACCGGGTGCAGAGGTTAATATTTACTTTGTAAGGTTTATAACGTCCCGTCTGGCAACGTTCTATTCGGCCTTACAAATATTAGATAGGAAGCGATTTTTGGATTTCAATATTTAAATATGTTATTAACCGTTATATTTTATAAAAAAGGTCGAAACACTAAGGACTATTATGATTAAAAACGCTGTGGTTAATGACGGAAAAATCAATTCAGAGCTGCTTGATGAGCTTTATAAGGAAGCCCTTGATCTCAGTAAACTGGTCGTAAAATACCTTCAGAACGATAAAAACAGGGACATAAGCCATCTCGGTGCCGAAAAAATGGGCTATTATACCCTTGAATCCAATCGGATGACGGCCGGGATTATGCAGTCAATGTCATGGTGTCTGATGCAAAAAGGGGTTCATTCAGGGGAAATATCAAAAAAACAGGCAGGCGAGCAAAAATCCCGTATCAGTGATCATCAGTTATTTGATGATCCGATCGGCTGTGACACCAGAGATTTTCCCAGGGATTTCATGAATTATTCAAGTCGGGCCCGGGCGCTCTTTACCCGCATTGTCCGGCTTGACCGGATTATATATGACATTCCGGCGGCAGAGGATAACCCGGTTCATAACCTGATGGGCAAAATTGACGGGATTTAAGCAAGGCAAATAAAAAAGGCCTCCTTAATTAAGGAAGCCTTATTTTTACCGATCAAAAATAAATTTATTTTGACAGTTTGAAATTGGCAAAACGTTTGTTGAACTGGGCAACACGGCCTTTGTCCTGAACCTGTTTTGTACCACCAACCCATGCCGGGTGTGATTTAGGATCAATATCAAGTGTTAGTGTGTCACCTTCACTGCCCCAGGTTGAGCGTGTGTCATAGGTGCTGCCATCAGTCATGACCACTTTAATCATGTGGTAGTCTGGGTGAATATCATTTTTCATATTAAAAAACCTTTTTAATCTGGCTCGTATGAGCAAATTTGTTGGGACTTATACCCAAGAGGATTGCCAAGTGCAAGCAGGAATGTGCCTAATTCTCACTTTTTCCCTAAAAAATGACACTTTTCCTTATCTTTCATTGTTTAGCAGGCTTTCAGATGCTATATCCCTGCTACAAGTTAGAAAAAGGCGGCAGTTTTTAAGTAATGGCTGAGAATAACAATACCACGGGAAATGGTGCGGATAAAGATGAGGCGCCAAAGAGAAAGGTAAAAGAAATCAATCTGTTATGGGTTTTTCTTTCGCCTTATAAATCAACAATAATAAAAGCATTGATTGCGCTTGTGGTGGCGGCAGGATCGACTCTGGCAATACCGCAGGCGATCAGGCGGATTATTGATATGGGGTTTAGCTCTGTCAGTGCCGATCTGATCAATTTATATTTTCTCGCCCTGCTTGGTGTTGCGGTGGTTTTGGCTGTTGCGACTTTTGCCCGTTATTATCTGGTCACCTGGCTTGGGGAACGAGTCGTCACCGACATCAGACGTGAAGTTTTCAGCAAGGTTCTAACCCTTAGCCCGGTCTTTTTCGAAAATAACCGCTCGGGCGATATTCTTTCGAGGCTCAATACCGATACAACGGTAATACAGTCTGTGGTGGGCTCCACGGCATCCGTCGCTCTTCGGAACCTTCTGACCCTGGTCGGCGGGCTGATAATGATGCTGGTGACCAACTGGCTGCTGACGGCCTATGTGTTTTTATTGATTCCGTTTATTGTAGCGCCGCTGATTATTCTTGGTCGTCGCGTACGGGGGTTATCGCGAATTTCCCAAGATAAAATTGCTGATGCCAGTGCAACAGCCAATGAAACCATTGGTGCGGTGCAAACGGTTCAAAGCTATACCCAGGAAGAATTTGAAAGTAAAAAATATCAGGGCTTTATTGAAACCGCTTTTTCTGCAGCAATTGACCGCACACGGATGCGGGCAATTCTTACATTTCTGATTATTTTACTCGTCTTCGGTGCGGTGGATCTGGTGCTGTGGTTAGGGGCGCGGGATGTGATTGCCGGCAATATCACTGGCGGGGAACTGACGGCTTTTATTATTTATGCGGTGCTCGTTGCCGGGGCAATGGGGGCACTTTCCGAAGTTTATGGGGAGCTGCAGCGCGCCGCTGGTGCAGCAGGCCGCTGCCTTGAAATTATATCAACAGAATCCGAAATCAAGGCACCGGAAAATCCCGTTCATTTTCCTGCATCACGGGAAGGGCGGCTTGCTTTTGAAAATGTCAGTTTTGCTTATCCTTCGCGGCCAACTGAAAAAATCCTGAACGGTTTTGATCTTGACGTTCGGGGCGGTGAAACTGTGGCGATTGTCGGCCCGTCCGGGGCGGGAAAGACAACAGTGTTTCAGTTGCTTCAGCGGTTTTATGATCCACAGCAGGGAAGAATAACCATTGATGGTGTGGCTTTGATTGATGCTGATCCGGTTGAGGTCAGGCAGAACCTGGGCGTTGTCAGTCAGGAAAGCATGATATTTGCCACAACCATTGCAGAAAATATCCGTTACGGTAATCAGGATGCCAGTGAAGAAATGATTGCGGCTGCGGCAAAAGCGGCAAGGGCCGATGAATTTATTGACCGACTGCCGGAAGGGATGAATACATATCTTGGCGAGCGGGGAACCCGTCTTTCAGGCGGGCAGCGTCAGCGCATTGCCATTGCCCGGGCCATTTTGCAGGACGCGCAGATATTATTGCTTGATGAGGCGACGTCGGCACTTGATGCCGCCAATGAGAAACTGGTTCAGGCGGCTCTTGAAAAACTGATGCAAAATAAAACCACCCTTGTTGTTGCCCACCGGCTTGCCACTGTGCAGAAAGCAGACAGGATTGTGGTAATGGATCACGGACAGATTGTTGAAAGTGGCACACATGACGAACTTATTGCCAAAGCGGGGCTTTATGCCCATCTTGCCGGGTTACAGTTCGGGGTATAATTTCCAAATCTGTGCAACCAGTTCATCAAGGGCGACGCTTAACTCATTTTCCTTAAAATGCCCATAGCCAAGGGCAAAGCCGTGCCAGCCACCGGTGCTGATCTGATGGGACAGGTAAAATGACCTTTCCTCCAGTTTTTTAATCAGTTTATGCGGCATTTTATCAAAAGACATGAATGCGTGGATGCCGCTATCAAGGCCGGAAATTTTAACGCCTGCGGGCAATTCGGTGAGCTTTTGCTGCATGATCCTGTTAAGCTTTGTGTAATGACGACGAGATTTAGCGATATGTTTATCAAGCGAGCCATCAGCAATGAAAGCTGCCATGGCTATCTGCATCAATTGCGGGGGTTCGGCATGTTCGGCGGCAATAATATTTTTAAGTACTGTGGCAATTTTTTCCGGGGCAATCAGATAGCCGATTTTGATATTGGGACTGATGCTTTTGGAAAAGGATGAAAAATAAACCACATGGCCGCTTTCGTCCTGGGCTTTAAGGGTTGGCAGTGGCATAGTGTCATAATGAAATTCGCTGTCATAATCATCTTCCAATATCAGGGCGTCATTTTCTGTTGCCCATTTTAAGATATCATTGCGACGTTTAAGGCTAAGTCGAAAGCCCAGCGGAAACTGATGGGAAGGGGTACAGAATAGCATAGCCGGTCGCCCTACATTTTTGGGTAAATCCCGGGTAATCAACCCGTTTTCATCAATATTGACCGCGGTCAGCTCGCCGCCGCCGTCAAGCCAGTGCCAGGCTATTTTGAAGCCGGGATTCTCAACGAAGGTCATGGGCGCAAATTCGGCAGTTGCCTTTGCCAGCAGTCTTAAGGTTTCGGCGGCGCCGGATGTGATTATTATGTTGTCGGCATGACATTTGATATTGCGGGTCCGGAGCAGAAAGGCGGCAATTTCCTCGCGCAGCGTTTTTTCCCCGGCCCGATCCGAGCGGGCATTGGACTGGGAATGATCAAGTGCCTTGCGCCAGGCCCGCCGCCAGTTATTTTTCGGGAAAAGTTCACTTGCCGGGTGGCCGATGGAAAAATCAAAACGGGCATTATTTTTATTATCATCATCAATGGGCAAGCTTATCCTGGACGGATTAAACCAGTCCGGTCCTTTATAGTCTTTCACGGGGTCAGTGCCCGGGGTGATGATATTATCACTGACAAAGGTGCCAGCCCCAGCTTTGGTTACCAGATACCCTTCGGCTATAAGCTGTTCATAGGCGGTTAGCGTGACAATGCGCGATATATTTAAACCCCGGGCGAGGGTGCGGCTTGACGGTAATTTCTCACCCCTTTTTAAATCACCGGAGACCATGTGATTTTTAAGATGGCCAATCAGCTGCCGGTGAAGCGGTGTCTGTGATTGTCGGTCGAGATCAAAATATAAACTGGCCATAGGAAAATATAGAAAAATTAAAAGATAGTATAACCATAGCAAAAAATTCAGCGAATTTAAAAAGAAATTAATTAGTCAAAATTATAGAACAGTAAAACAAAATTATACGGTATTTTTATAGTCAGGTATTTTTGCTACTATACGCCCGTCTTGATCCCGCCGAAGAATTCATATGAAAACAAGAAGCGGAAAGACCAGGGGCCTCTGCAAGATTAAAACAGCGACACAGACTTAAACTTAAACAGGTGAGTGTGCATAAGTAATTATGCGCAAAAGAAAATGTTATATTTAAAAGAAATGAGAATTGCCGCTTTAATCATTGCATTGATCGCAATGTCCATAGGTGTAAAACAGGCAAATGCAGAAGGCGTGGATGTTGATTTTGGGGGCTTTATAAAGGTCAATGCGGCCCTCGCAACAAATGGGGTTAACGGCATTGATGATGCCTCTGGTTCTTATAATGCTGATTTATTATTTGCGTCCGAAAATAAAGGATCACGATTTGGCATCAATGCCAAGGAAACCCGACTTTATGTCGGCATTAATAAAAATGATACACCATTTGGCCCAATCAAAGCTTATGTTGAAGGAAATTTTGGTGTTGAAAGCAATGCAGATGGTAACCGCGTCGAAGCCTATGGCACCAGCAATACCCGCTTTGTGCTTCGTCATGCCTATGTTGAAGTGGGAAATTTCCTGATCGGACAGACAATCAGCACATTTATTGATCCAAAAAGCTTTCTGGATATACTGGATTATGGCGGTAATTCCGCAGTCACTTTTGCCCGCCAGCCCATGGTGCGTTACACGTTTGGTGCGGGGGAATTTTCACTGCGCCTGGCACTTGAAAATCCCACATCAAACCTTGGCGATTATGATATTACCGATGATCAGCGCATACCCGATTTTGTCGGCCGGATAGATTTTGACCCATCCTGGGGCCATTTGTCTGTTGCCGGAATAATGCGGGAACTGCGCATTGATAATGGTCAGTTTGAAGCTCATAAAATGACAGGTGGGGTGATCATCACCGCCCATAAGGAAATTATTCCGGGAAAGTTCGAAATAGTTGGTCAGTTTCTTCGCGGCGGAATCGGTCATTACGGGGCATTTTCGGCCTTTGCCGATGGCATCGTGCTGGATGACGGGCAGGGGGGTAAATATATTGACCCAGTTGACATTCAGGGGGCAACATTCAGCACCACCATGCATTTTACAGAAAAACTTCGGTCAACTGTTGCCGTTTCCTGGGCGGAAAGCCTTGACCCCGGTCATAATCAGCAGACATTGGGGACAGGGCATGCCATCGAAAATGTAAAATCGCTTCATGCGAATATATTTTATGATCTGATCAAAAATTTTATGATCGGCTTTGAATATAAAAAACTGATTGGCGAGCTTACCGATCAGACAAAACCCAATGTTGACCGCTATCAGCTCTCCGTGCTTTATACATTCTAAATAAGAAGTGGTCATATAAAAATAGTATAAAACTGGATATTTTAAATAACCATAAAGCAAATTATAAAGGCCGCGTTTTTAAATAAAAGTGAGTGAAGATTATGTCACAGGCAAGAGCAAAAAAACGCGGCTACGATCTTGAAAGCCGCCCGGAAAATCAGTCCCGCCGTCGTCATCTGGTCAAGGATGATGAATGGATCACCGATTTTATCAAACGGGCGCCTTTTGGCTATTTTGCCACGCGCTGGGATGATCAGCCATTCGTGCATCCGATGACATTCTGGTATGACGAGGATAAACATTGCCTTTATATGCATGGGGCAATGATCGGACGGCGCGATGCCAATACCAAACGGCATGAGAAAATTGCCTTTTGTGCTTCCGAAATGGGGCGACTCCTGCCGAGCAACCGGGCTCTTAATTTTTCGGCGCAGTTCCGGTCCGTCATGGCCTTTGGCGATGTGGTTGAGGTCACATCCGAAGAAGAACAGAAACATGCCTTTTACGGACTGATAAAAAAATATTTTTCTGAAATGGAATTGAACCGGGATTTTAGTCCGATTATCCAGGAAGATCTTGACCGGACACGAGCATACCGCATTGATATCAATAGCTGGAGCGGTAAGGAAAACTGGAAGGAGGAAACGCCGGTTAATCCTGATTTTCCTCCGCTGGATGAAAAATGGCTTAAGGATGACAGCTTTCCCATGTCCTACGGGAAAATGGGCTAGAATTTCATTTCTGATACTGCTATTGGTCATTTGTCCATAAATCCAAACCGACCATCGGGGTGATTATCATAAATGACCATTACCGCACTGCTTCTTGTTCTGGCCGCCGCATTTTGTCACGCGACATGGAATTTCTATGTGAAGCGGATTGGCGGTGGCGCTGAACTGGTCTGGCTTATTTCCTTTCTGTCGGTGATCCTTTATCTGCCTGTGGTGATCTATATATTCTGGACCTCGGTTCCGAATTTCGGACTATATGAAATCGGCTGTGTTTTTATCAGTTCAATCATTCACACGGTTTATTTTACACTGCTGCAGCGTGGTTATAAAAATGGTGATCTTTCCCTGGTTTATCCGCTGGCACGGTCAACCGGGCCAATTATTTCCGTGGCACTGGCCGTTCTTTTTCTGGGGGAAACAATCACCGCCCAGATACTTAGCGGTGGCCTTATTATTATATTCGGAATCTTTTTCCTGACTGGTGGTTTTCAGAAAAGAGCACAGCATGTCTCGACCTCCATCATTTACGGCCTGATGGTCGGGCTTTGTATCGGCAGTTATACGGCCTGGGATGCCTATGTGGTATCGATCGTGCTGGTCTCCCCGGTGCTGCTTGATTATGCATCAAACATATTTCGCGCCGGGCTGCTGTCCCCCGTGGCGTTTCGGCGGCGGCAAATTGTGGTTGGATACTGGCGCGATCACAGGCTCGGGGTTTTACTGATTGGCCTGTTAAGCCCGCTGGCCTATATCCTTTTCCTGTTTGCGATTACCTTTACACCAGTGACCTTACTGGCCCCGGTGCGGGAAACCAGTGTGCTGATTTCCGTGCTGATGGGCAGCATCCTGCTCGGCGAGGGGCATCTCAAACGACGGCTGATCTGGTCCGCGGTAATCATTAGTGGTGTGGCCCTGCTGGCAACAGCCTGATTTAACGCTGATCCAGTCTCATTTCAATGCGGCGGTTGCGGCGGTAGGCATCCTGATTGTCATTGGGGTCAAGCGGGTGAAACTGGCCAAAGCCGGTGGCGGCGAGCCGCTCCGCAGGAATGCCGCGGCTGATCAGATATTTCACGACCGATAATGCCCGTGCCGTTGAAAGGTCCCAGTTTGACGGGAACTGAGTGGTACGGATCGGCAACACATCGGTATGACCGTCAACACGTAAAATCCAGTCAACATCTTTGGGGATCGTTTGCATAATACTGGAAAGCGTATCGGCGAGCTTGTCCATTTCCTGCTGTCCGCCCTCACCAAGGGTGGCGGAGCCGGAGGCAAAAAGCACTTCTGACTGGAAAATAAAGCGGTCGCCCTGAATGCGGATGTCTGAACGATCCCCAAGCACCTGACGCAGTTTACCAAAAAAGTTAGATCGGAACTGGTTGAGTTCCGCCACTTTTGAGGCGAGGGCAGTATTCAACCTTTCGCTCAAATTTTTAATGATGGCTTCCTGTTCCTTGTCATTGGCCTCGGACGCTTCAAGCGCGACATTAAGGGCGGCTAATTGCTGACGCAAACTGGCAAGCTGCTGGTTTAGAACCTCCACCTCGTCGCGGGCGGCTTTTGACATATTGCGCTCTTTATTCAGAGTGTCCATTGCCACATTATAGCGGCTTTGAAGATCAGCAATCATCTGCTGCTGTTCATCACTGGAGCGGGCCACGCGGCCATTTGTGCCTTCCGCTTCGGCGATATCTGCTTCCAGTTCCTGAATGCGGCGCTGCAATTGTTCGCGGTCACCGTCCGCCACCTGTAGCGAGGCGGAAAGCTGCGTAACATTGGCACGAAGATCGTCATTGGCCTGACGCTGCAGATTTAAAAGATCACTAAGCTCAAGGACCTGTGTCCTAAGCTTGTCCAGTGCTTCGTCGCGGCCCGAGAGGGCCTGACCAAGGAAAAACTGAGCCAGCATAAAAATGGACAGCAGGAAAATAATCACCAGAAGCAGGGTGCTGAGCGCATCAACAAATCCCGGCCAGGTATTATCACGGGTGCCGCCCGGACGCCGTCCTGTTCTAAGCAGAGCCATTAATCATCCCTTTTCGCAGTAAGCGCAGGTTTCTTGTCGGTTTTCGGGTTTACTTCCGGCATGGTGTAATTACCTTCCTCAATGATCAGCTTGCGCTTTTCCGGAGTTTCCGGTGCGGCGGCTTTTACCGGCGCAGCTGCCGTTTTTACCGGTGATGCGGATGTTTGCGCTGAGGATGTTGTCGTTGTTGACGGCTTTGCCGGGGCCGCAGGAGGAGGTGTCGGGATGGCCTTGCCATCAACCATGGCGCCGAGTGTCCGCGCAAGCAGTCTAATTTCCGATTGCAGGCTTGAGGCAAATTTATCCTGCGATTTGATGGTTTCATCGGTCAGGGCTTTTAGCTGAACATCAATATTGCGCAAATGTTTTTCGCTGACATCGGAACTGCCGGATTTTCCCGCGGTCAGGGCGGTCACCATCTGTTTCATCACTGAGCGCATTTCTGTCTGATGATCAACCAGACTTGAAAGCTGTACGGACAGATTGGTAATGGCCTGATTGACCTGTGACCGGTTTTCTTCTGACTTGGCAATGACTTTATGCAGGTTATCAAGGCTGTCTGCTGATCCTTCAAGTAGGGCGCTGACATAAGCGGGGACAGAAGCATCCCCGGTTTCAAGAGCAATGTTTGATCCGGCGCTGGAAAGTTTGGTGATCCCGGAAAGCCAGTCTTCAAGATGATTGAAAAAGCGGCCCTGTGCCTGTCCTGTCTGAAGGTCAATGAAGCCGAGAATGACGGAACCGGCCAGACCGAACAGCGATGAGCTGAACGCCGTCCCCATGCCGCCAAGTGGCGCGGCAAGACCCGCTTTCAAATCTTCAAACATCAGGCCGACATCGCCACTGCCTACGCGAAGGCTGTCAATGGTATCCCCGATGGAGCCGATTGTGGTCAAAAGCCCCCAGAATGTCCCCAAAAGACCAAGGAAGATCAGCAGGGCAATATTATAGCGAGTGATTTCGCGTCCTTCGTCCATACGGGCGGCAATACCGTCAAGCAAAGTGCGCATTGACATGGTGGAAAGGGCCATTTTGCGGGTTTTCTGCTCTTCCATCATGGTGGCCATGGCACCAAGTAGCTCGGGGGCTTCGTTTTTGCCGCCGCTGCTTTCATTTTTTTTGAAATTTTCGAGCCAGTCGACAGCAGGGATCAGCATATAGGTCTGACGCATGGAAAAGATTATACCGATCATAAGAACTAGCAGAATGACGCCGTTTAAGCCGATATTGGCAGTAAATGAATTCTGTAATGTCGGAAACAGATAGGCCCCAATGGCAATCACACCAATGAGAAAAAATATGGTTCTGTTTAAATATTTTTGCAGATTGATCATTTATATCCAAGCTCCCTGGCTTAATGCGCATCTCTAAGTAAAATGCATAGCCCCTTATTATTTATATATTTTTCCCTGATATACGCGAACTTATTCAATATTATCAGGGCTGGACGCAAGAGTCTAAGAATTAGTTGGCAATATTATGGCGGAAAAGGGTTTTATTTGTGAAATCAGTTGCTTCTTATGGTGATTCTGAGCATATCAGATGGGCTCACATCCGCCGGACCAATCGCATGAAGGGCGATGAGTCGCTCGGGGATACCTTCATTTTCAATAGCATTGCGGGCATCAAGCGCCCGGTTGAATGCTTTTCTGATCGCCATGTGAAGGGCTGATTTATCCGTCATATCCATGCGAGCTGTCGGCGGGCTGGCATAGCTGTAAATATGGATGGGCACTTCGGCTTTTTTAACCTCGGCAATCCATTTTTTTAATGATTTCAAATTTTCTTCCTCGAGCTTAATCTGCTGCGGATGAAAACTGATAAAAAGCGGCTCAACCGTTGTCAGGTTGCCTGCATTCAGGAATATTTTTGCCTGCTCACTTGGGGCATGTTCGGCAAGGCCGTTAATTTCATTGGCATGAGTCATAACCGGTAACAAGCTTAGCCATAACGCCGAGGTGATCGCTAAATTTGAAAGAGGCAATGGACTCATTATTTCATTTTTTCCTTATGGGCTTTGCGTGCATTTGATAATAACCTTGTTACGCTGCCATGTATAGTCCCATTCGTTGCCAGAATCTGGCCTGTCTGCATCATTTTGCTGCGACCGTCAAATTCACTGACCATGCCGCGTGCCTCACGGACAAGCAGCATTCCGGCAGCTATATCCCAGGGGGACAGTCCTTCTTCCCAGAAGCCGTCATAACGGCCTGCCGCAACCCACGCAAGGTCAAGTGAAGCAGCGCCAAAGCGGCGCACACCGGCCACTTCACCCATAATATGTTCAAGGTTGGTGATAAACGTATCCTGATGGGGGCTTGCATGAAACGGAATACCGGTTGCCAGCAGGCATTCGGTCAGATTTTTGCGGCCGGATACCTGGAGACGACGGTTATTAAGGTATGCGCCACGCCCTTTTTCGGCCCAGTACATATCATCCGTAACCGGATTATAAACCACGCCCGCCGTAATTTCACCACCCTGTTCAAGGGCAACGGAAATAGCAAAATGGGGAATGCCATGGAGGAAATTTGTTGTTCCGTCGAGCGGATCAATGATCCAGACACTGTTATTTCCATCCTGTGGCGGGATATCATCGCCTTCCTCAAGAATGAAGCCAAATTGGGGACGGGCAGTCTTTAGCTCCTCGACAAGGGTTTTTTCGGCTTTTAAATCCGCCTTTGAGACGAAATCGGCAGGCCCTTTTTTTGATACCTGCAAATGTTCAACTTCACCAAAATCGCGGGCCAGTCGGATGCCTGCTTTTTTGACGGCTTTTTCCATCACGTTAATGAGGGCGGATTGTAAGGCCATTATTTTACTCTTTCGTAGTAGGTACCATCTTCAGTGTTTACTTTGATACGGTCATCCTGACTGATGAATGTCGGGACCATCACCCGCATGCCATTATCCATGAGGGCGGGTTTATTTGATGATTTCTGGGTCTGGCCCTTCACAACCGGCTCCGTTTCAACGACGGTCAGTTCAACAGTTGGCGGCAGTTCAACACCGATCGGGGTTGTTTCATAAAATTCAACAACCACTTCCATTCCGTCCTGAAGATACTGGGCTTTTTCACCTAGAAAATCGCCGGAAATTTCAATCTGTTCGTATGTTTCACCGTCCATGAAGGTATAGGCGTCCTCGTTGGCAAAAAGGAATGAATAATTTTTCTGTTCAAGACGGACTTTTTCGACCTTTTCAGAGGAACGGAAACGCTCATTCAGCTTGCGACCGTCAAGCAGGTTTTTAAGTTCCACCTGGAGATAGGCACCGCCTTTTCCGGGTTGGGTATGGGCTATTTTTACGGCAACCCAAAGGCTGTCCTGATGTTCAATAACATTACCGGGTCGGATCGTATTGCCGGGTATCTTCATGTTTCACCTGTTTTAAAGAGCTATTTAATAATTTGCGCGGAAATTAGCACCAAGCGGCATTTGATGCAATGTTTATCACACCTGATTTATTTATTTAATAGGCCCTATTCGGATCAACCTGATTGAGAAGTGGTTTACCGCTTATCAGCCGCGCATAATTGTCAAGGATCTGACGGGCGACCTGAGCCTTATCCGTCGGGCTGGAAATATGCGGTGTGATATGGATTTTCGGGTGCTTCCAGAACGGATGATCCTGCGGCAATGGTTCGGTCGAAAATACATCAAGCAGTGCACCGGAAAGCTTTTCATGATGAAGCGCGTCAAGCAGGTCATTTTCGGCCAGATGATCGCCGCGACCGACATTAATCAGATAGCTGCCTTTTTTCATGGCGCCGAACAAATCACTATTCAGTATATGTTTTGTGGACGGGGTCAATGGTAAAAGACAGACGACATAATCCGCATCGGCAACGGATTTTTTAAGCTGATCTTCCCCAAAATAGCTTTTGACACCATCAATATTTTTTTCCGAGCGGCTCCAGCCGCTGACCGCATAGCCATTCTTATTTAAAAGTTTCGCGGTGGTGGACCCCAGTTCACCAAGGCCGAGAATGGTGACATTCCGCCCCTTTATGAAATCGAGGCAATGCCACTTGGATGCGGCCTGGAATTCACGGTATCTTGTCAGGTGCAGGCGATGATTAAGAATGGCACCAAATACGAATTCCGCCATCTGATCCGACAGTGTATCATCAACAAAGCGGGTGATCGGCACCCCGACGGGCAGGGACGGATCACTTAGTATATTTTCAACCCCCGCGCCGTAGGATGCGATCATTTTCAGGTTCGGATAATTGTTCAGAACACCAGCCGGGTGTTTCCAGACAATCACGCAGTCAATATCCCCCGGATTTCCCACATCCGGATAAATGCGCACCTCCGGGCAGTCAGGATGGGATTTCAGGTTTTTTTCCAGCAGATGCGGGTCCGCCTGATTTAAAATGATTAAGATGGCCATAGTGTCTGTTATCCCAAAATTATCTTTCGTTAAAAGTGTATGATGTCAGCCCGGTTCGGCGGCGGCAACGGCCTGACTGATGGCAAGGGCACTCATCAGCATCTGAAAGGTCAGCTCCCCGAATAAAAGCCTTAAATCCTTATGATCGGTGGCAATCTGATCATACCGTTTGCGGGTCTCATGATCGCCGGGGTTAAGACCCATGTCGTCCGACCATTCAAGGATATCCTCGCAGTCCTCATAAAGCTGAATTTCAGTGGCATAATAATAAATCAGATTGCCAAGCTGCGGCGCGCCGTAGCCTTCAGCCATGGTGATGGTGCGGCTCATTTGTCCGTGTTTGCTGACCATTTCACATTTATAGCGGTTGTCACCAAGATCGCTTACCGTCATGGTGACGTCCGCCGCGTTAATGGCATCATCAATAAAATCAGTCATTAAAATTCCGCATTATTTTTTTGCAGCAACAATGATGACTTCAACCAGAAAATCATCAGTGGCCAGACGCGTTTCGCCGCAGGCGCGGGCCGGCGGATTTTCCGGATCAATCCATTTGTCCCAGACGGCATTGAATTCGTCATAATAATCCATGCTGGCCAGCCATATAGTGGCGGAGAGTATGCGTGATACATCACTGTCCACTTCAGCCAGAAGTTCATCAATACTGGCCAGAACACTTTTGGTCTGGTCCGTCACCGTATCGCCATAGCCGACCTGTCCGGCCAGATAAATTAAATTTTCATGGGTGACAATCTGGCTCATTCTGTGGTTTTTATTGTAACGTTTGATTTCCATTTTTATTTTCCTGTAGCTGTTTTTTTTGTGTTTTATATTTCACTCTTAGTCGATTGTCTTCATTTTTTGATAAAGATAGCCAATACCTATCAATGCAGCACCAAGTCCCATGAATGATAATGCCCGGGCAAGTCCTTCAAGCCCACTCATGTCGGAAATAAATACTTTTAGAACGACAATGGATAATACGCCCAGGCCAGCCATTCTTATTTTTTCTATCCTTTTGTATAATCCAAGAATAATGAGGGCGATTGCATAAAGCAGCCATACCAGTGAAAATGTATATCCTTCCCAGTTACTGGCTGAATATATACCGCCGTACGGATGATAGGCATGATGTACTTCTGCTGAAATCCAGAACCAAAAAGTAAGAAAAGCGGCTCCTGAATATATTTTAAAACTGCGGGGTTTTTCAGCGAGTTGTGCCAGATAAGCTTTAGAAGCATAGAGCAGGGCCGGTATAAAAAATTGAAGAAATTGTAAGTTGAAAATTATAAGGGGCCCAATGTTACTTCTATTCGCAAATGAATTATTGGCTAGTCCACCCCCGATTATAAGCCCAAGAAATGATAAGAGGGTCATAAACCGTCTTAATATTCCAATGAGTTCGTCCCGGTCCTTTATTTCCCGCCACATAAGAATAGTAGTTGCAATTGACCAGTTTATTGTCTGAAGGGCGATTTCAAGATTGCTTGGGTCTGATAAAAGTCCTCCCCCTTTACTGAACAGAACTCTGATTTCCAATGTTATAAATGCAACAAGAATGATGATCCATCCTGCATTTAAAACTGTCATTAAACGATCTTCCTTTTCGGGAACGTAAAATATTTTGGATGCAACATAAAAGAGAGCGGAAGTCAGGCCATATCCGTAAAATAACCAGTTAATAATGGGAAGAGACCCGGGTGAATAATCGAATACTGAAGCATTTAAGAAAAGTCTTACCAGTACAATTACCGCCAGTAATAGAGCCAGTTTTCTTAAACCGTCAACAGACGTTTTCTGCCAAATATAACCAAGGGCGACAAGCTCAAGAGCCAGCGCAAAACTTAGCCATGCTTCTCTGAGTACCATACTTAAAGCCAGCGCAATGGCCGTTGTTGCCCCCGCAGCATATGCAGCGATCGGTGCGCTGGCATTGCCGCTGGATTTATCACTGATATATTTTGTGCCATATGTCAGGAATAAGGCAATTAATGCGGCGATACTCGCGAAAATCAAACTTGTATCAAGATTTTTAACGCGCCAATATGAAATGATAAGGATAGCTAATGGCAGCAAGTTACCAATTGAAGCCCAAAGTGCCTGTCTTTTAAGCCACGGCAGCCTAAAAAAGATTGCCAGGCTGGTAATGCCGCCAAAGGTCACACAGGCCGTTGTAAATGTCTGAAAGCCGGGTGGTGTTATCGGCGACCAGATAAATTGTCTCGACTGTGCATCCGATAAAAGGTTTCGAATTTCAAAAATATCCGGAATATGCCAACTGCCGAGAAGAAATAAAATACCGAAAATGCTGATTACGCCGCCCATATCATTTTCTGGTGATTTATGCACGGCGAAAGCCTGACCGATTAAGCCCAGAGAAATTAAAATCATACCCGCCGTACTATAATGCTCTAGCCTTACAATGGAAATCAGTAAAATTATGGAAATCAGTGTAACGGCATCTGACATAATTGTAACGGGGTGACTGGGGATCAGACCATTTAAGGTCATGTCCGACGATCTGGCAGGACTGGCCCCACTTAAAAGAAGCATATTTAACGTGGCGAGAATTAACAGGAATATACCAACAGGGATGATGTCCCCCATTTTCCAGTTGCTAAATATCCACAGTATCGCCCAGATCATAGAGAAGACTAAAGAAACGCCGACAGTATCTGCCCATGCTTTTTTTCGGCTAATCCACAAGCAAGATGCAATCACGACGAGCAGATAAGGAAATAATGTCCAGGCACTCGGCGAATTTGACGCCACCATAGCCGGGACAACCAATCCACCAATAATACCGAGATAGGCAAAAAACCGCCCATGAAAATATGCAAGCCCGGTTGAAAAGAAACAGAGCGCGGCAAGCGCGGCAAATGCAATAAGTGGTGGAATTAAGGCATATACTGCGTATGAAGCATAAATGGCGGCAAAGGCAGTAAAAAGACCGGCTGCCGAGATTGCTGAGGGTACATAATCAGGAAATTCACTCAAAAAGCCGATTTTAACCCTGCGCTGCCTGATGCCTTCACCGGTAACGGCCATTGTCAGACCAATAATTGTACCTAGCGTCACTCTTATGGCCGGGCTGAGTAATCCTGCATCAATGGAGTATTTAACTAGAAATGCTCCGCCTATGGCGAAGGCAACCCCACCCAACCAGATCATCCAGCGGGATGACAAATCTTTTTCAATGTTTATAAATGTTTTGGGCTGGATAGTTTCTTCGGTAATATTTTCTGTTTGTGAAATAGGTTGCTCATAAACAGGTTCTTCAATAGTTTCCCTAAAAACCTGTTCTTCTGTTTTTAAAGGTTCACTTTTTGCTGTTTCGGATTTGGTCTCTTCACTAACATTTTCTGTAGACAGGTCTTTTTCCAGAGCGTTCACCCTGTCAGTAAGCCACATTAACTGTCTTCTGAATTCCTTATTTTCGCCATTCAATTTGATTAAATAATAAATCGCTGCAAAAATGACAATTATAGCTAGCAATGATATCATGCCTAATCCCCAATAATTTCCCTTTGTTATATTTATTATTATAAAGGTATCAGTATATTTTGAAAATCACAAGCAGTGCAATCTGGTTACTTTCAGATTAGGGTAAATGATAAAAAGGACATGGCTAAATGATTATCAGCAGGCTATCAGGCGCATTTAAGGAACAGAACTGGTTCAGGGTCTTTCTCGAGTTTGTTGTTATTGTGCTTGGAGTTTTTATCGGGCTTAAAATTTATGACTGGACTGTCGGTAAAGGGGGCGAGGCAGGACAGAAACTGACCCTTTCAAATTATGAGCGTATGATAATCGCGGATATTGACCAGTTAAAGCAGATGAAGCAGACGGTGGTCAATAAAATAGCATCCCTTGATCAGCTTGAAGAAATGATAGTAAGCGGAAATAAAAATATGACATTCACCTATATTTCCGCCGATGGGCTTGAGGAAGAGGTTGATTTTTATCAGGGACTTGAAAATTCTGTTCAGTATGGCTGGCAATTTCCACTTCCCCGTTCCAGCTATGTGATTAAATCTGCGCTTGACGGTAGTCCATTGATGACAATGAATGCCCCGCTGGGTCAGGAAATTCAGGATTATTTAGCGAAGAATTTGGCCATAAATGCCGAGGTCAATGCCCGCATTCCCGGTTTTGCTGCCCGTGCTTATCAGATGATCGGGCAGGGGGAGCGCACAATATTTGCTGACGGGCAGAAAAAAGACATTACCGATTTTGTCATGCCGACATTAAATTCGGAACTGGCCATTGGCGATTTTATAGCCAAAGCCAACAATGAAAATTTCCTCGGCCTGCTTCGGGCCGAGAAAAATTATGCAGGCTTTTGCTTAAATATGATCGAACGTGAAACCGAAATGGCGGAAAATTTAATCGAGGTGATCAAAAAATCCCGCCAATAATTTAGTCGGCGTCAAACCCGGCAAATATTTCGGTTGAGAAATAGCGCGAAGCCCCATCGGCAAATATGGTCACAATCCGCTTTCCGGCAAGCTCCGGCCGTTTGGCAAGGCGAACGCAGGCAACCGCGGCTGCACCGGATGAAATACCGACCGCTGTACCCTCAAGCCGGGCAAGGCGGCGTGCCATGGCAATCGCGTCTTCATTTTCAACGGTGAATATTTCATCAATCAGATCAACACCAAGCACATCAGGCACATGACCGGAAGATAGACCCTGGATTTTATGGACACCTGATTTTCCTTGGGACAGAACTGGGCAGGAGGCAGGCTCTACCGCAACAGCCTTAAGGTCGGGCAGGCGTTTTTTAAGACAACTGGCCACACCGGTAAATGTACCGCCGGTGCCGATGCCGGCCACGAAATAATCAAGCTGACCACCGGTATCGGTCCAGATTTCTTCGGCTGTACCACACATATGGGCAGCCGGATTGGCATTATTTTCAAACTGGCCAAGCTGGATCATATTGGGGTTGGCTGCCTGCAGCTCCGCCGCTTTGTCAATCGCCCCTTTGGTTCCCAGCTCTTTTGGTGTCAGGACAACATTGGCGCCATAAAGTTTAAGCAGGCGGCGTCGTTCAATGCTCATATGCTCCGGCATACAAATGGTAATGGGAATACCGCGCATGGCACTGGCCCAGGCGCATGCAACACCGTTATTACCCGATGTGGCTTCAACAATTTCCGTATCAGGGCCGATAAGCCCCTTTGCAATTGCATCTTCAATCATGGCAAATGCAGGACGGTCCTTCACCGATCCGGCAGGATTTACAAATTCGATCTTGGCCAGAATTTCCGCGTCCAGTCCTTCTGCCTTCATCAGGCGGGAAAGACGTACCATCGGCGTATTGCCGATAAATTCCGAAACATCATTATATATGCGACCACGTCCAACTTTCTGGATGTCTGCCTGATATGTCATTTGCCTTCTTTCAATAATTAACGGGTTTTGGTTCGGGCGGAATATATCAATAATTGAGGGCAAGTTTATTTTTTTGTTATAAGGTATCGATGAATATTTTTTTAAGCAAATTTATTTTGTTAGAATTATTTTTTAAATATTGACGATAGGATAGCTGGATCAGTGCGACTTACTGTTGATATATGAAATTTTTGAGAATCGGGTATTTTGTGAATTATAAAAAGTAAAAAGCCACTATATAGCCACTATATAGGAGCAGAAAAATGAAAGTTATTGACTATATTGGTGTTAGTATTGTTTATGTTCTGTTTATGATTTCAAATAATATTGCAAAGGCCGATATATATAAAGCCGCTGATGGAGCGCTTATTGATTATGAGGTGACCGGAAACGGTGAGCCACTGGTTTTGCTGCATAGTGGTATGATGTCGCGCGAGGATATGCGCACACAGATTAATCATTTTTCAAAAAACTATATGGTGATCGCCATTGACAGCAGGGGGCAAGGGCGAAGCTCATCGACGAACACTCAAATTTCATATGAGCTGATGGCAGCAGATGTCCTTGGGGTCCTTGACCAGCTTAAAGTGAAACAGGCCCATTTCTTTGGGCAGAGTGATGGGGCAATTACCGCACTTTTGATGTCATTATATCATCCAGAACGAATTATAAAATTAATCATACATGGTGCTGTCTTTAATCATTCGGCCTATCCGGCGATGCAAAAGGAAACATGGAAAAATATCACCTGGAATAAAGATGATAACGTGGCAAATGATCCGGCGAATTTTCCCGGCATGGCAATTGACCATTATCTGTTGGGTAGAAATGATCTTTCTGGGTTCGAAGCTCATTTAAAAGAAATGGCAATGATGTGGGCAACATCGCCAAATTTAATACCTGATGATCTGGCAGGAATAAATATTCCGACATTAGTCATTGTTGGGGATCATTACGACATTTCAATATCACATACGTTAGAAATACACGAAGCCTTACCCAACAGTGAATTATTTGTGGTGCCGGGTGCAACACATTTTGTTCATCAGGAAAAGCCCGCTCTGCTTCATAAAGTCATAGACGATTTTTTACAGAAAAATAAATAATCCGAAACAATTAACCCGCTAAGTTGGGCGCTTAGCGGGTTATTCACCGGAGAAGGTAAAACAGTTTATATTATCGGGGAAGATAATATTTTACGTTTTTTATTTTTATTCCTCACACTAATTCATGTTTGCGCGAACTTCCGCGCGTAAATGATCAATCGGGATCAGATTGTCATTCACTTCAATATTCCAGAATGTCCAGCCATTACAGCTTGGGGCATTTTGTACGCTGGCACCAACCTGATGGATTGATCCCTTGCTGTCGGCACTGATCAGGGTGCCGTCGGCGCGGACCTTGGCAGCATGCCGCTTGCCGGGGCCGAATAATATTGTGCCGGGCTTGATCATGCCATTTTCAATAAGGGTTCCAAAAGCCACACGGGGCAGGGACCGTTTGGCGGGGGTAATTTCAATAATATCATTTTCCAGCGGTTCAATATCGTTAATGCGGTCGGTTGCCAGCTTGATATATTTGTCTTCGCGCTCAAGGCCAATAAAATGACGACCGAGCTTTTTGGCGACTGCACCGGTGGTGCCACTGCCGAAGAACGGGTCAAGCACCACATCCCCCTTATTGGTGGAACTAAGCAGTACCCGGTATAAAAGTGCTTCCGGTTTTTGGGTGCTGTGGCCTTTATGGCCGTTTACTTTCAGCCGTTCACTGCCGGAGCAGATCGGCAGCAGCCAGTCTGAGCGCATCTGAACATCATCGTTGAAAGCTTTCATGGCTTCATAATTAAAGGTATATTTGTTAAATCCTTCGCCCTTGTTGCACCAGAGCAATGTTTCATGGGCATTGGTAAAGCGGGTGCCGCGAAAATTGGGCATAGGGTTTGATTTGCGCCAGACAATATCATTTAAAACCCAGAACCCGATATCCTGAATGATTGACCCGACACGGTAAATATTATGATAGCTGCCAATCACCCATATGGTGCCGGTATCTTTTAGCACACGGCGGGCGGCGGTCAGCCAGTCACGGGTAAATTTGTCATAGGCTTCAAAATCTGAAAACTGGTCCCAGCTGTCATTAACCGCATCAACATGTGAATTGTCAGGACGATGAAGTTCGCCTTTTAGTTGCATGTTATAGGGCGGATCAGCAAAGATCACATCCACTGATTTTTCGGGTAAGCTGTTCATAAGCTCGATGCAATCCCCTTTTAGAATATTATCCAGCGGGAGACTTTTTTGAGCAGCTTTAGAAGCGGTCTTTTTCCTGGTAACCGCTTTTGGTGCTGCTTTTTGTTTTATGGTCATATTTTGTGTCATGACCGGAATCATGAATCATTTGGCGAATCGCGTCAAGCATTTTTTTAACTGGAATCAATCGTTTATAATGTTTTGTTGAGTCATTAGGTCACGAATTGGTGCAAATGATTTTCGGTGAAAACGACTCGGACCCACAAGATTTAGTGCTTCCATATGTTCCCGGGTACCATATCCGGCATTGCGCTCCCAGCCATATTCAGGGTGAATTTTTGCCAGATTTTTCATTAAAAAATCGCGTTTTATTTTGGCAATTATCGATGCGGCAGCGATGGAAAGTGATTTTTGATCGCCTTTTATCACCGCCGTTGCGGGTGCTTCGAAATTGGGAAGGCGATTTCCGTCCACCAGAATATGATCTACTTTACAGGGTAAATTTTGGACAGCCCGCTGCATCGCCAGCATCGATGCTTGGAGGATATTCAGCTCGTCAATTTCCTCCAATGACGCTTCACCAAATCCAAAGCTTGCCGTGGTGAGGATTATGTCATTCAGCTCTTCACGTTTTTTGGCGCTCAACTTTTTTGAATCGTTCAGGTGGTGGGGTATATTGGCAGGGTCAAGGACCACTGCCGCCGCAATCACCGGCCCTGCCAGCGGACCACGGCCGACTTCATCAACACCGCATATGACCCGTTCCGGCGCGCCATATTCGCGTTCCAGCAAATAGTCCGGTTTCTCTGATTGCTTTTTCATAAGCAGACTATAAACTTTGCTTAAATAAAATAAAGGGTAATGATGAGCATCACGATAATTATACCGACCCTGGGATTTGATGAACGGCTTGAACGGCTGCTTAAGCAGTTGCCGGATGATGTGATTATTGTCAATGGCGGGGCGGAGACATACAGTTTCAAAAACCACATGATCATTAACACCAACCCGGGGCGGGGGCTTCAGCTTAAAACGGGGGCGAAATTTGCCACGGGCGACTGGCTCTTTTTTCTTCATGCGGACAGCACCCTGACCGAAGGCTGGACCGACACATTGGTGGATCATATGGAAAACCATCCGGATAAGGCATTGGCCTTTCGCCTTCGCTTTGATGATGAGGGGTTTTATCCCCGCCTTCTGGAATATTGGGTGCGCTTTCGTTGCTTCGCTTTCGCGCTTCCATATGGCGATCAGGGGCTCTTTATATCCCGCGCGCTATATGATGAAATTGGCGGCTATAATGAACTGCCGCTGATGGAGGATGTGGACATCATCCGCCGGATTAGCCGGGCGCGCCTTAAAATGTCGGATCAGGTAATGATCACATCGGCGGAAAAATATAATAAATATGGCTATATTCTGCGCATGTTCCGTAATGGCTTCTGTCTTATGCTTTATGCGCTTGGGGTTGATCCGGCACTGATCAGGAAGATTTACTGATGCGAAATCATCTGGTGATATTTGTAAAAGAACCGCGATTGGGAAAGGTAAAAACCCGACTTGCCAAAGATATTGGCGCCTATAAAGCCTGGCTTTTTTATCGGCGGACGGTCAGGCGGACGATCAAAAAGCTCGTCTCAGATAAATGGAAAATCACGCTCTGGGTATCACCTGACCACTATCGGGGCAGATTTTTTGATCCGCGCCTGCCGATCATGCCGCAGGGCCACGGTGATATCGGGCAGCGGATGCAGCGGGTGTTTGATCAGATGCCATCGGGCAGGGTGGTGCTGATCGGTGGCGATATTCCGGCGGTTCGGAAACATCATATAAGCCGCGCGTTTAAAGCCTTGAAATCAAGTGATGTAACCTTTGGCCCGGCCACAGACGGCGGCTACTGGCTGGTCGGTATGCGCCGCAGCCGTGCGCGCATTGCCCCATTTGAAAATGTGCGCTGGTCAAGCGAACATGCGCTTTCTGATACGGTCAATAACATTGACCTTCGCGCCCATGTGACCTTCACCGATATGCTCAGTGATGTCGACACGGCAGATGATTTATAACGATTAATTTTTTGCAGTTTTAATTAAACTGATTTTCAAGTAATTAATTATTGCATCAGGGACAGGGGAAGAGGATTAAATGCAGATATTTTACATTCTGATTGTTATGCTTGGGCTATTGCCATTGCTGATCGGCCTTTATCGGTTAAAGCCGGCATCCGGTTCCCTTGGATTAAAGAGCCAGATTGGTTCAGTGCTTCTTTGTGCGCTTGGATTTAATCTGACTTTCTTCTGGCAGGAATTGTGGCTGGTGATCCCCAAGGCATTGACCCCGGGGCTTGAAGCGACCCTTTACCACAATAATCATGACTGGACAGGTGATCTTCCCATTGCCGAACTGTTGCAGGGCACAGGGGCTATTGCCACACTGGCCAGTGGTATTTTATTTGCCATGGGAATTAAATTTATCGGGGCCAATATACCGACATGGCGGCAATTTTTCTTCTGGATGGCGTTTCAGGGGCTTTTTCAGTCATTAACCCAACTGGCAATAGGTACCTTACTCACCGGAAATGATGTGGGTAGGGCGCTCAGCTATCTTGAAATGGGGGATATGACGAAAAAAAGTCTGCTGGTGCTGACAGTGCTCGCCATGGCCCTTTGCGGGCTTTGGCTGGCACGGCTTTATTCCGGCAGCACTATGGGCAGTGCAGGTAAATATGACCGTTCATTTGCCTATCTGATGATCATTGTAACTATGGTGTCGATCATTCTGATTATTCCATTTCGGGTGCCCAGAAATATCATTGAGGTTGGCTTAATTCCGTTTTTTGTCAATTTTGTCGGGCTTGCCTGGCTCATCTTGGGAGCGACTTTTGTTAACAAGGGGGGATTGGACCAGCAAAATCCCGAGGTCAGGGGACCGGCAATTGCCCTCATTCTCACGCTTATTTTCTTCCAGTTTGTTCTTCGTCCCGGTGTGACTTTCTGAAATTTGTTGTCATTTATAACAGTATTTGACTCAATATAATTTTCTGTTCATTATGATTTTAAGAGTGGGGATCTTAAATATATAGGGAGAGAAATCATGTCAGAAAAATCAGAAATCAAAACATCAAGCGGTAACAGACTGAACAGACGCGAAGTGCTGGGGGCGGCGGCAGCGGTTGCAACGGTCAGCACCTTTGCCAGCGGTGCCCGCGGCCAGGCGCCCGCCATGATGAGCAGCTATAAACCACGGGTGGTTGCGGCCAATAACGGTCACCGGCTAAAAAATGAAAACGGCGAAACCGGGGTTGAAATCGCTTTCCGAATGCTGACCGAAGGGGCGGATGTGCTGGATGCGACCATTGCCTGTGTCAATCTGCCGGAAAATTCAACCGAGGACAGCTCGGTCGGTTACGGCGGACTGCCGGATGCCAATGGCGATGTGACGCTGGATGCCTGCTGCATGCACGGGCCGATGAAGCGGGCCGGGGGTGTCTGTTATATTCAGGGGGTCAAGGCACCATCCCATGTCGCCAAGGATGTGATGATGAAAACCAATCATCATCTGATTGCCGGGCAGGGGGCGACTGATTTTGCCCGCGCCAATGGACATGAAATTGTCGGGGATCTGAACAGCGAATATTCCTTTAAACAATATCTTGAATGGAGAGCGCGGGTTGAGAAAGAAGGCGATAATCGCACCTTCGCCGAACTGAGTCCTGAATTTATTGACCAGAAAGGCTTTGAAGTCGCTTACCAGATGGCCCAGGAAGGCTTGATTAGTATGGAGCATCTTCATGGGACCATCAATTGTAACGCCATCAATCATAAAGGCGAAATTTGCGGCAACACCACCACGTCTGGCCGCAGTTTCAAGGTGCCGGGCCGGGTTGGTGACAGCCCTATTTTGGGCGCAGGGCTTTATGTTGATAATGAGGTTGGTGCCGCCGGGTCAACCGGGCTTGGTGAAATGAACCTTTATCATCTTTGTTCCTATCTGATTGTGGAAAAAATGCGCGATGGAATGCATCCGAAAGATGCGGGAATGTATGCCCTGAACCGGGTCAAGGACAGCTCAATCAACAATCCCCGTTATGTCAATGACAAGGGGGAAATTGCCTTTGATCTGCAATTTTATATTCTTGATAAGAAGAACCAGTATGCCGGGGTTTCCATGCGCGGTGCCAAGGATCATTATTTCGCTGTCGCCGATGAAAATGGCGGCCGTCACGAAGTGATGGAAAGTATTTTCTGGCAGGATTAAAAGCCGTTAAGCCCCGCTGATCAGGAAATATTACTTTTCTTTGAGGCGGGGCATCATTTCCGCAAAATTGCAGGGCCGGAAGCGGATATCAAGCTGTTCGGCAAATATATGGTTCCAGGCATCCTTACAGGCACCGGGGGAACCGGGAACCGCAAACATATAGGTGCCGTTCGCGACACCACCGGTGGCCCGGCTTTGAAGGCTGCTTGTGCCGATAATCTTAAAGGATATCTGGCGGAATATTTCACCAAAACCCTCTATTTCCTTATCATAAAATTCATGGAAAATTTCCGGCGTTATATCGCGGCCGGTAAGGCCGGTGCCGCCGGTTGAAATGATCACCTGAATATGATCATCCGCTATCCATTTTTTAAGCTGGGCGCGAAGGGCGTCTTTATCGTCCTTAATGATCGCGCGGTCAGCCAGACTATGGCCCGCTTCAGTCAGCTTATCAACCAGCACCTGTCCGGAAATATCATTTTCTAGGCTGCGGCTGTCAGACAGGGTCAGGATGGCAATATTTAACGGTAAAAATTCCCGATCAGGATCGATTGGCATAGTCTTCCGCCTTTTTATTATTGTTATTTTCGGCTGATTTTGTTTTATCCTGCGGCGTATAAATCGGCCACCTTCCTTCTGCAACATAATCAAGGGTCGGGGTTTTCTGCCCCATTCTCATCCGGTAAATCCACATGTTCGATAGGACCCGTTCAATATAAATGCGGGTTTCGCGGGCAGGGATGCTTTCAATGAAGAGAAGCGGATCATCCTGGAAATTGGTTTGCTTGACCCATTTCTGCATATTGCCCGGTCCGGCGTTATAGGCGGTCAGGGATTTAAAGAGATTATTTTCCGCAAACTGTTCCAGCATGGTTTTCATATATTTCTGGCCCAGATACATATTATAGCGCGGATCGTCCAGCTTGATGCGGCGCAGGCTGCTGTTTTGGGACATATCACCAGCTGCTCCCATCATCAACTGCATCAGGCCGCGGGCACCAACGCCGCTTTTGGCCCAGCTGTTAAAGCCGCTTTCCTGACGGATCATGCCGAATAGAAGGGCTTTATCAAGGGTATAGCCTCCTTCCGGAGTAATATAGGGGATCGGATAAAGCGTGCTGTCCAGGGCGGCGATGCGTTTCTGTTCTTCAACGCGTCCGATCCGAAGCTGGGTTGCTGCAAGGCCAAGGCGCGCGGCAAGGCCGAGAAGCGCCAGATGTTGGCTGTCCCGGGTCTGGCCCCAAGCGTTTGAAAGTTCCTGATCGGCGAGGGTGTTTTCGCCAACCTGGGCAAGGGCGATGGCGCGATGCACGCTGGAAAGATCGCGCAGTTCCCGATAATCCCTTTCGGTGAATTCCGGAGCCGTCCAGTCAAGATCAACATCAACGCCAAGTTGGCGGGCGGCTAATATACCATAAAAAGTTAATTTGAATGAGGCGGCTTTTTTAAGAAGCGGGCTTACCTTTTCCGGCTGACGGCAATTGAGATAGGCCCGTGCGGCCCAAAAGGCACCGGCAGCAGCGGTCCAGTCACCGGCAACGGCCGAATTGGCGACATGTTCAAAATGTTCAGCGGCGACTGCACAGTCACCAAGGCGCCATGCGGCAAGACCGGCGATCCAGTCTGCCTGCGAAATATGTTCGCGGGAACGGCTGGCCAGTTGGGCAAGGGCAAAGGCCTTATCATCAAAATTGGTCAGGTAATATTCATTGGCAATGCGTGAGAGGTGATTGTCAATTTCCTGACTGGTCAAAAGGCCGCGTTCGGTAAAGGCCCATAATCTTTTTTCGGCGCGCGCGGCATTATGCTGGCGCAGATAACGGTTGATGACACGGTTCAGCTCGGCCACATCAAGGCGTTCCTGACGTTTTCGAAGCTGGGCTTCTGTTGGTTCGCTCGGTTCCGGTTTGGCGGCTTCGGCAGCGGCCAATTCGGCGCGTGATGGCGGTGTTGGTTTTTCAGCCGGGAATGAATAAGCGGTTCCGGTCATGGGTTGCAGAATACCGTTTGTATTGCCGCCATTTTTTCGTTTGGCAAGATCATAAATGCGTTCGGCACCGGGAAGGTCACCAAAATTTTTCATCCAGACTTTAAGTTCGTCAACACTGGACGTATAGGCCGTTGCGTGCATATAGCGCTGATACCAGACATGGCCCATCAGGATCGGATTGCTGATTTTCTTGATGGCACGGTCCGCCTGTTTCCAGCGACCACGGTTTTGCTCATAAAATATGGTGCGGTAATTTTCGACATCTTCAGCGCTTAAGGGCGAAAGATTTAGCCGGTCCGTGTAACTGTCCTGTGCGTATGATGGCGCAACGCCCAGGCAGGCCAAAAGGATGAGAATTCTGAAGAACAACCTGATTTTAAACATACTATTTACTCACTTTACTCTCTAACCGTTCCTTGATTTGTAGCAGGTCATGCCATGCCTGCTTTTTAAATTGCGGCTGACGCAATAAATAAGCCGGGTGGAATATCGGCATCATCGGGATCATTTGATCGCCGATTTTATAATCAACCCACTTGCCGCGCAGTTTTGTTATCCCGGTCTGGACATTAAGCAGGGCACTGGCAGACGTGCCGCCGATGAGGATTATCATTTTAGGGTTGAAAAGTTCAATATGGCGCCGGACGAAGGGAAGACACATGGCACATTCCCCGTCGGTCGGCTTGCGGTTGCCCGGCGGCCGCCAGGGCAGCATATTGGTAATATAAAAATCATCCTCCCGGGTCATGTTGATGGCGGCAAACATCCGGTCAAGCAGTTGTCCGGCCTGCCCGACAAAAGGTTTTCCGATCCGGTCTTCATCGGCACCGGGTGCTTCGCCGATAAGCATAATATTACTTTGACTGTTTCCGTCGCAAAAAACAGTATTTGAAGCCGTATTTTTCAGGCTGCATCCATCAAAATCGAGAATCGCCTGCCTGAGTTCGTCAAGCGTCATGGCGTCAGCGGCTAGCTTTTCGGCCGTTTCAATGATTTCACGATTTGATGAAAGCGGGCCATTTGCCGATGTTTTTACGGGCGAGGCGGGTTTGATGGTAACATCTTGGTTTTGATCATTTTTTTCAGAATTTTCAAACCAGTTAACCGGGGTGTCGGACACAGTTTCATCGACACCGCAATCCACATACCATTTAAGGGTGGCGAGAGCATTTAAGTCGGCAGATGGGTATTGTTCTATTTCCATATGGTAATTATATAACAGAGAAATTAAAAAATTAATTAGATTATGAATTCTTTTGTATTTTTTTATGTTGTCAGTAATATGCTGATAACAAGGCAAATTTAGGATAATATGACTTAATGTCAGCACACTCGTCTAAAAAAGTTATATTCGCGGCACTGTTCGGGAATTTTCTTATCTTTCTTAGTAAACTAGCAGCAGCTCTTTATACCAGTTCATCAGCAATGTTTTCAGAAGCAATCCACAGTATTGTTGATTGTGGAAATCAGGTCTTGCTCCTTTACGGTATTAAAAAATCGTCAAGAAAAGCGGATCAGTACCATCCGTTCGGCTATGGCAAGGAACTTTATTTCTGGTCATTCTGCGTGGCGATGATGATTTTTGCTGTAGGTGCCGGTATCTCCCTTTATGAAGGGGTTCATAAAATTCTTGAGCCGCAGGAAATCAGCAATATCAGGGTTAATTATATTGTTCTTGGGGTTGCGCTGCTGTTTGAAGCATATCCATGGAAACTGGCCTATGATGAATTTAACCAGCGCCGCGGCAAGCTTAAATTCTTTGAAGCGGTCCAGAAAAGTAAAGACCCCAGCCTGTTTGCCATTCTGTTTGAAGATACCGCAGCCATGCTTGGCCTTTTTGCGGCGCTTATTGGTCTTTTCCTGGGCGATTTTTTCAATATTCCGGAAGCGGATGGTTTTGCCTCCGTTATTATCGGGATTATTCTGGCAACGACCGCCTGTGTGCTGGCCTATGAATGTAAAGGTCTTTTGATCGGTGAGGCGGCCAGTTCGGATATAGTGAGTAGTATAAGAAATCTGTTTCAGGGCAACCCGGCGATTATCAATGTTAATGAAATCCTGACCATGCATATGGGTCCTAATGATGTGCTGCTTAATCTCAGCCTTGATTTCAGGGACGATATAACGGCGGGGGAAGTTGAACGAACAATTTCCGAAAATGAGATCAAAATCAAAAAACTCCATCCCCGTATCCGCAGAATTTTTATCGAAGTGCAAAGCCGCCAGGGCCACATCGCCAACCAGAACCTTGGGTGAGTGAAGAAAAACTAATTTTTTTTAATATTACATCATCGTGTAAGTCCATTCAAAATTATCATCCGTGTTTCTTAATTCTATAAAGTACCTTTTTTTATATTCGTGCTTCCAATTGAAAATTTTTAAGTCATATCTAAGAACAAGAATGAAGTTGCATTTATCATATTTTAAGCCCGGATCTAAGTAAGTATCTGTGCAGGCTTCAATCTGTGTAGTTTCATTAAAGGATATTTTTGTGGCTGATGCTCCTACGTGCTTCCCTTTTCCGTTCACAATTCTGTTTGATCCTATAAGTACATTTAACTTTTCAACATCTGCATCTACGTTATAAGCGGGAAGAAGACCTAAATTTGTTATAATTAGTCGTGAATCAGAATTAGTTGATCCGTTTATTACTCTATCAATTGAAATGTTTGGGGGGCCATTTAAACATGCCATATATAGGGCAGTAGATGTAGAAATAATATATATAAAAGGTTTAAACTTTCCATCAAAAAATGATTTTTTTGGAATCTCGGGGGTATTATTGGGATTGGTTTGTATATTAGGTTTTCTTGTTTTTTTAGGCCTCTTTTTCATATTTCTTTCCCCCTACATTTAAATCTATTTAAGTATGACTTATCCATTTTTTGACCGCAATATTTATTTTAAATCTTATTGTTGTGAGAAGGATACTTGCATTAAGTTATTATTTGCATTATTGTGCAAATATACATATGAGGTGATTTGATGAAAACGGAACAGGTGTTCAAGGCACTGGCCGATCCGAACCGGATGAAAATACTGAATAATTTATGCAGCCGGGACTGCGCCTGCAATGTGGGCGAGGTGGCCGGCTGCTGCACGGTTGACCTTTCGGTGGTCAGTCGTCATTTGGCAATCCTGAAAAATGCCGGAATTGTATCGGCAACCAAGCGTGGTAAGGAAGTCTTTTACCATGTCAACAGGAAGGAAGTCGCCGCGCTTCTAAGACAAACAGCGGCAAATATCGAAAAAACATGTTGTTCATGAAAGGAGAAAAAATGACAACTGAAGAAAAGGACGTCAATGAACAAAAAAGCTGCGACTGTGAAGGCGGTTGCGACTGTTCAAAATGCGACTGTCAATGTTGCGATGAGCAATAAAAAGGCGCTTATCATCAGGCACGATGATAAACGCCCAAACCGTTTATAAAACGGCTTATTGGAAACTATAGTATACTGGCTGTCGGGTTAAAATTCAATCCGGCAGCTTTTTATTTTTGAGGGGATCAATTGTCCTGCGGTGGTGTTTCTTTTTTTAAATTGATGGCGGCAAGAAAACGGGGCCAGGGAAAATAGGGGCCGGGGTCCAGTTTACGGTGAATTTCAATGTCCGGGTTATCTTCCGCCGGCATCATCCGTGTATCAAGGTCCTCATGGCCCTGCACATATTTCAGGGATGGATATTTGCTTTGCAGTTCCCTGACCAGTTTGATGAGCGCATCAATCTGGGCCTTCGGGTATGGTTCCTGCATTACCTGATGGTCGGATTTATACCAGTCGGGATAGCGGCCTTTATTGATCAGTTCGATGCTCAAAGACCGTGAATTCCAGCCCGATGTATGATTGGCAATGCGGTTATCGGGGACATATTGTTCAATGCTGCCATCTCGGTCGATATAATAATGACCGGAGGCCCCGGTACCGCTTTCATAAAGGATGCGTTCGCCATATTCACGCGCTTCCGCCATATCGGAAAGTTCGGTCGCGTGAATAACCACCATATTCAGTTCGTCCGTGGTCCGCGCATTCAGTTTCAGCCAGTAGGGGAGCTTATTATCGGCAATATCAAGCGGTTCATGATAGCCAAACCAGCCGCAGCCGGAGAGGGTCAGAATGGCAAAAAAGGCTATGATGATCCGCGATTTCATTTATCCTATCCCCATAATTTTGGTGTTGGCAGGCTGGCAATACCGCCATCGGCATACTCAAGTCCGTTTTGGATATCCTGCTTAAGGAAAAGTGGGCCATCAATATCAACAAACTGGCAGAACTGCCCGACCACGGAGCTTGGGGCCATGCCGAGCGATGAGCCGGTCATATTGCCGACCATCAGACCTTTGCCGTCGCGCTTGGCCAGCTTTACGATTTTCAGGGCGTCCGTAAGCCCGCCGCATTTATCAAGCTTAATGTTAATCACATCATAGCGTTTTGCATTTTCCTTATATTCACTGCTGTCAAGGCAGCTTTCATCGGCGCCTAAGGGCACATCCGATTTAAAGCCTTCAAGCATTTCATCACCGCCTCGGGCCAGGGGCTGCTCGATCATGGCAAGCCCCAGTCTTTTGCAATGGGGGATATAGTCTTTCAGTTCTTCAAAGCTCCAACCCTGATTGACATCGGTGATCAGGGTGGCATCAGGGCGGGCGGCGCGGATTGCTTCAAGCCGTTCAATGGGGCTTTCCCCGGACAGCTTGATTTTCAGATTGGGATATTTTGAATATTCGCGGGCCTTGGCCGCCATAAGCTCCGGTGTATCAATGCCGACAGTGGCAACAGTGACCAGACGATGGGGGTTAATGTCCAAAAGATGCCAGATGCTTTTTCCGCTTTCCTTGGCGCGAAGGTCCCAGAATGCGCAGTCAAGCGCGTTGCGGGCACCACCACGGGGCAGCAGGTCGCCTACTTCTTCATGGGTGAGGCGGCTATGGATCACATCTTCAATCTGGGCGGCCATGCTTTCCGGGGTTTCATTTACATAATAAATGCCGTTGGCTTCCCCGCGACCGATATGTCCGTCTTTTTCTATAGTGACCTGCACGGCGTTTGAGTCATTAAACGTATATCCGGTAATGACAAAAGGCGATTTTAAAGGATATGATTTTTTTTCAATTTTAAAATGCATCACTTACTCTCAAAAAATAAAATGTTGGCAACAGCTAATCATATCAGATAGGGTCAAGACAAGATTTTTTTGGGGAACGGGTATTTTTTAGGAGAAAAAATATGTCACTTATTCCGGCGGATAATGATTTTGCAATGTGGGCCGTGGTGCTGCTTATGGTTGGCCTGGTGTTAAGACTGGAAAAAACAGAGCTCGGTCAGAAAATTTCTGCTACTATTATGATCCTGGTAACCGGGGCGGTCCTTGCCAATTTTAATATTATTTCTCCATCAAATAATGTTTTCGGCGCCATAAACAGCACGGGTGTGCCGGTGGCGATTGTCCTTCTCCTGTTTAATGCCAATCTGAAAAAAATATTTATGGAAAGCGGCTGGACCCTTGTGGCTTTTTCCTTTGGCGCGTTTGGAACATTTCTTGGTGTGCTATTGGGCATAACTTTACTTCCGCTTGGCGAGAAAACCCCTGAGCTGGCCGGGATATTCAGCGCGACCTATATTGGCGGGTCGGTCAATTTTGTCGGGGTGTCCAATGCGATTGGATTTGATGACAGCAATTTGCTTGCGGCCAGTGTCGCGGCAGATAATGTGGTCGGCACGCTTTTTATGGTGCTATTGCTTGCCATTCCATCCATGAAATTTATGGCAAAAACCTTTGGCTATGATGCCGGGGGGACAAAATATCTTGATGATCAGTCGGAACTGGAAGAGGAGGCGGAAAAGCCCTTTTCAATTGAGCGGGCCATTCTTTCACTGGGGATTTCATTTCTGATCGTCTGGATCAGCGGGGCCATTTCTGATTTGATCGGTTTTCAGGCAGCGCAGCTGCTAATCCTGACCGCGATTACTGTGGCGATGGCAACAGCCTTTCACGAAAAAGTCAGCGGCCTTGTTGAGGCATTCCCGATCGGTATTGCCGTTATGTATATGTTCCTGTTTATGATCGGTTCCGGGGTTGATATTCTGACCATGATTGAAAGTGGTATGCTGCTAGCGCTTTTTGCTTTCATTATTCTGGCAACCCATCTGGTGACAATCCTGACTTTATCAAAGTTATTTAAAATCGGGCTGCCGGAGGTTCTTGTTGGCTCCAACGCCTGTATTCTGGGGCCACCAACGGCGGCGGCGATGGCGGGGGCCATGGGCTGGCGGACACTGGTGACGCCGGCGGTACTCACCGGAACATTCGGTTACGCAACGGCCAATTTTGTCGGGGTGACGCTTTACGGGATGCTTGGCTAAAATTTATTCAAATATATCCAGATCATTGGCGGAAACAACTTTACCATGATAGCCGGCGGCTTTGACTTCCTCTGCCAGATTGTCATCGGCCTTATCCCAGTATAGCTGATGATAAAGCACGAGCAGCCGGGGCTTGACCTTATTGGCAATCTCGGCCAGCTCCTGCGGTAACGTATGAAACGCGCGATGATATACCTGCCAATCTTCCGTTCTTTTGTTCAGGGCGATTTCGGAAATGACTTCATGGACCAGAATATCAACACCCATTGCCGCTTTCATCAGGTCTTCGCTTTTGGCTGTATCGCCGGAGATCAGCGCTGTTTTACCGCCTTTTTTTTCAGTAAATTTATAGGCATAGGCATATTTCCAGCTGCCATGGGGGACTTTAATAGCTTCAACCATGACATTATCATCCTCAAAAATAATGCCGGGAATTGAAAATTCATGGCTTTCAACCTTATAACCGTTCGGGTTTGCCGGTTGTGAACCATGTAGCCGCATGTCAATGTCTTCTGAGTAAGCTTCGAGAATATGATCAGCCATATGTTTTGTTCCGGGCGGGCCGTAAAGCCGAAGCGGCTGATCACGGCGCAGAACCCAGGGTGCCAAAATCATATTGGCCAACCCCGTTGTATGGTCCGAATGAAGATGGGTCAGGAATATTTTATCAAGCTTCGGTGGGGCAAGTTCCATTATACCCATAGCTTCGGCTTCGCGGGCTTTACGGAAAATTCCTGCACCGCTATCAATAATATAGGTTTCACCACCGGAAATGATCGCAACACCGGGGCCGGACCGGTCTGGATAGGACATTGGTGTGCCGGTGCCGAGCATTACGACTTTTAGCCCTTCAGCAAAAGTAGGCTGGGCCAAAAGGACTGATGTAAGAACGATGGCAAAAGCTCTGATCATGACTTATTTTCCATATCAAGAAAAAGATCAGCAAATGTGTGAATGGCGGGCGCACCCCCGGTATGGAGAAAGACGACATCCCGGGCGTTTTCAAGTTTGCCGTTCCTGATCATATCAATCATCCCGGCCATAGCCTTACCTGTATAGACAGGATCAAGTATAATTCCTTCCGTTGCCCCAAGCAGTCTAATGGCATCATTGGCGGCATCGGTCGGGTAGGCATATGCCTTACCATAATAATCACCACTAATGATGATGTCGTCTTCCGTGACCAGAGTATCAGGGATGTCGATTACGTCCCTGATTTGGGATAAGACATCACGGACAGTCTGTTTTTTGATTTCTTCCGGCTGGCTGACGGAAATTCCGACAACTTTAATATCCCGGTTGCCGAAATAACGAAGGCCGGTTAATAGCCCGGCATGGGTGCCGCCGCTGCCGGTGCCAAGGAAAATATGGCTTGGGCTGATGCCCATATTGTCCCACTGGGTCATCATTTCACGGGCGGCCAGCATATATCCAAGGCTGCCAAGGCCATTTGAAGCACCCATTGGCACCACATAGGGCTTTTTACCCTGTCGGATCAGGTCCTGTTCTGTTTGTTTCATGGCGGCAGCAACTGCATCATCATCCCCATCAATGATCACTTCATGAGCGCCCATGATTTTATCCATCAGGTAATTGCCGCCGGATAACATGGCCTTTTTTCGTTCAGGAACGGGGCTGTTTAAAAAAATATGGCTTTCAAAACCAAATCTTGCGGCTGCAGCAACGGTCTGGCGCACGTGATTTGACTGTATGCCACCCATGGTCAGAATAGTATCGGCGCCTTTATTCACGGCATCGGCAAAAACATATTCGAGTTTCCGGGTTTTATTGCCGCCATGGGCAAGATCCATCACATCATCACGTTTGATATATATATTCGGGCCGCCCAATGCGGCGCTAAGGTTGGCCATTGCATAAAATGACGTGGGCAGGCTGGTCAGCGGCAGGCGGGCGACTTGTTCGAATTTCATAATTTTGCCTCTAATTTTTAATAGTGTTCTGACATATTTAATATAGTTTTCAGGTGAAATAAACGATTAGTTTCATTGACGACACAATGGTTTTACGGGTATTGCTTGATAAAGAACCGAAAGGAGCGGGGCATTATGGAACGCGAGTTTATGGAATATGATATTGTGATTGTCGGTGGTGGTCCCGCCGGACTAAGCAGTGCAATCCGTTTCAAGCAACTGGCTGATCAGGCGGGGAAGGATTATAGCGTTTGTGTTCTTGAAAAAGGATCGGAAATTGGCGCCCATATCCTTTCCGGTGCGGTGATTGACCCTATTGCCCTTAATGAACTGTTTCCTGACTGGCGGAATATGGATGCCCCCGTCACGGTTGAGGTGACTGAGAACAAGCATTATATGCTAAGCGAAAAGGGCAAAACGTCACTTCCCCATTTTTTAATGCCGCCGCTGCTGAGCAATAAGGGAAATTATATTGTCAGTCTTGGCAATTTAAGCCGCTGGCTCGCCGGACAGGCCGAAAATATGGGGATTGAAATTTTTCCGGGTTTTGCGGCTGCGGAAGTTCTTTATCATGATGACGGCTCGGTTAAAGGGGTGGCCACCGGTGATATGGGTGTGGCGGCAGACGGTAGCCATAAGGACAGCTATATGCCGGGTATGGAACTTCATGCGAAATATACATTCTTCGCCGAAGGGGCGCGCGGATCACTCAGCAAACAGGTGATTGAAAAATTTGATTTAAGAAAAGACAGGGAACCGCAGACATACGGCATCGGCATCAAGGAACTCTGGGAAGTTAAAAGTGAAAAGCATAAAGAGGGAACAGTCATCCATACCCAGGGCTGGCCGCTGTCAAATGATACAGTTGGCGGTGGTTTCTGTTATCATCTGGACAATAATCAGGTGGCGATCGGATTTGTGGTCGGTCTTGATTATGCTAATCCTTATTTATCGCCGTTTGATGAAATGCAGCGTTATAAAACCCACTCGTTGTTTGAAGGTTTGTTTGATGGGGCAAAGCGGATTTCCTACGGCGCGCGCGCCATTAATGAAGGCGGGCTACAATCGGTGCCGAAGCTTAGCTTTCCGGGCGGTGCGCTCATTGGCTGTTCTGCCGGGTTTGTTAACGTGCCGCGCATTAAAGGGACCCATAATGCCATGAAAAGCGGAATGCTGGCAGCGGAGGAAGCCTTCAAAGCCTTTGAAAATGGTGCTTCAGGGGCGCTCGACGGCTATGAGCAGGCCTTTAAGGACAGCTGGATTTATAAGGACCTTAAAAGGGTCCGTAATGCCAAACCTGCTATCCATAGGTTTGGGGCGTTTTGGGGGACGCTATATGGTGGCTTTGATATGTGGATGAATAATATTGGTCTTGGGTTTTTGCTGCCCTGGACTTTTTCCCATGACCGCGACAATGAATGCCTTAAACCCGCGGCGGAATGCGAAAAAATTAATTATCCAAAACCGGATGGGGTTGTGACGTTTGATAAACTTTCCTCGGTATTTCTGTCCAATACCAACCATGCCGAGGATCAGCCCTGCCATTTAAAATTAAAAGATGAAAATGTGCCGGTCGCTGTTAATTATGAAATATATGACGGGCCGGAAGCACGGTTCTGCCCGGCAGGGGTCTATGAATTTCTGATGGACGGCGAAAAACCGCGACTACAGATTAATGCACAAAACTGTGTTCACTGCAAAACCTGTGATATCAAGGATCCAAACCAGAATATAAATTGGGTGACACCGGAAGGCGGCGGCGGGCCTAACTATCCGAATATGTAATATTTTATTAGTATAATCATGTGTATGTTAGAAAAAAATATCAGGTAAAAGGCAATTTAAAGAATGAATTATATATTGAGCAGACTGTTCACCGTGATGACGTTGGTGGTGTTAATGGCATCGGTCGTTGTCTCTTTTTTTGTCTCGGCGTCCGGTCAGGCGGTTTCGGAGGACAAAGAAGAGCTGCCCTTTGGTGAATATCTTGCCGGAAGACACGCCCTTTCAAACAATCAGTATGATGTCGCCGCCGAAAATTACCTGAAAGCGCTTGAATATGATCCTGATAATGTGTCGCTTAATCAGTTTACCTTAGGTATTCTGGTGACGGACGGCCGCTTTGAAGATGCCATAAAAATTGCCAGAAAACTTGAGGGCCTTGACCAGAAAAGTGATCTTTCCGAACTTATTCTGTTTTTTAACGATGTAAAGCAGAAGTCGTATGCAAAAGCCCTTGAGGATGTTGATACCATTTCGAATAGTGGCATTTTGAACCTGATCAAGCCGATTTTCAAAGGCTGGATTTATGCGGGTCAGAAAGACAGACAGTCACTGGATGGCATTGTTGCGACATTTGATGAAGCATCCAGTTTTAATTTCTTCAATTATTTTCAGGCAGGCCTGATGTATGAATATCTGGGAGATATTGAACAGGCTAAGCTGTATTATTCAAAATCACTGAATGAGGGTGGCTCACCGAGCCTCCGGGCAATCGAAGCTTACGGAAAAATTCTTGCCCGTATGGGCGATAAAAATCAGGCCGTTGATGTGTTGCAGGGGTATCTAGATGAAGCGCCGACAAATGTGCAAATAAAAGCGGCCCTTGATGAAATTGAAAAAGGCGGGAAGCTGGCGCCATTTATCAGTGACGTAAATGATGGCTATGCGGAGCTTTTTTATTCAGTCGCCACCATTTTGATGCAGGATAATGTCAGGCGGGTCGCCACAAATTATCTGCAATATGCTCTCTATTTTAAACCGGATTTTCCGCTGGCCAATTTCCTTCAGGCTCAGATTTTCGAAGATGACAAGTTTTTTGAAGGGGCGGAGAAGCAGTTAAACCGCATCAGCAGCGACAGTCCGCTTTATTTCCAGACGAACCTGCAAAAAGCATGGCTTTATAACGAGATGGCTCTTTCTGATAAGGCTCTTGAAGCATTTAAGGCGTTGGAAAAACAGTATCCTGATAATCGGGAAGTGCTTAATGCCCTGGCTGAATTTTACCGTACCCACGAGCAGTATCAGGACGCAATCGGTGTCTATGACAAGGTTGTTGCGACAGTGGATAAGGAAACGGAAAGGGACTGGATCCTTTATTATACGCGCGGCATAGTGCTGGATCAGCTTAAACGCTGGGACGAAGCGGAAGGGGATTTCAAGAAAGCCCTGGAAATCAGACCCGAACAACCGATGGTGATGAATTATCTGGCCTATTCGTGGGTTGATCGCGGCAAAAATTATGAAGAAGCAAAAGCCATGCTTGAACGTGCAGTTGAGCTTAGACCCAATGATGGATATATCGTTGACAGCCTTGGCTGGGCGCTTTTTAAAATGGGCGATGTTGAAGAAGCGGTTCCGGTGTTAGAGCGGGCAGCACAGCTTCAAACGCAGGATTGGGCCATAAATGACCATCTGGGCGATATATATTGGGTGGTCGGGCGGAAAAATGAAGCGCGCTTTCAATGGCGTCATGCCCTGTCTTTAAAACCGGATGAAGATAAAATTGACGGTATAAAAGACAAAATTAAAAACGGTTATCAGAAAAAATAATCTTATAGTTAAAGGCAAAATGTGCTTGCAGCGGCTAAAATTAATCTTGATTTGCGGATAACGGGCCGTCGTGATGACGGTTATCACCTGCTTGACAGTATTGTTGTTTTTGCTGACTACGGAGATATACTGACAGTTGAGACTGGAAGGGGGCTAACTCTCGAAATTAGCGGGCCTTTTTCTGATGGACTGGACTATGGGCCTGATAATCTTATCATAAAAGCCGCACAGCTATTCTTTAAAGAAACGGCCATTTCACCAAATGTGAATTTTAAGCTCATAAAAAATCTACCGGTCTCTTCCGGAATTGGTGGTGGGTCTGCTGACGCAGCTGCCGCCATCAGATTATTAATGGATTTATATAAGCCGGAAATCAGCCAAACAAGAATAATGGCATTAGCCCTTGAAATTGGCGCGGATGTTCCTGTTTGTCTCTACAGCCAGTCAGCGCAGATGTGTGGTATTGGTGAGAGAATTAAGCCAATTACAATAGCGGATGACATATATATGTTGCTTGTTAATCCCTTAAAATCGGTCAGTACTGCAGATGTCTTTAAAGCCTATGCCAATTCGGGTCAGGATTTTGAAAGTGAAAGAGAAATCGCTAAAGGTCCGGTTCATATTCAGTTAATGCTGAATATCCTAAAAGACAGCACAAATTCGCTGGAGCAGGCGGCTTGCGCTCTTGAAAGTGAGATTGAGGACATTTTAAAAGCACTCAATAAAACAGAAGGGGCATTAATCAGTCGAATGTCGGGAAGCGGAGCTACCTGTTTTTCGCTTTACCGCACAAAAGAGGACTGTGCCGCAGCAGCCTTAAAAATAAGGGAATTTAATAAAAGCTGGTGGGTTAGGGAAACAAAAATAATATAAAGGTTTCTATAGGATTGGATCCTGAAGTCAAATGATACAGAAATGTAATACTTGCGCTTCTTTGCCTTTATGCTAAATTCGCCATTATGCTTAAAGTATATGGTTAATATTTATGTTTAGGATTTATAGTCAGGGTTTCGAAGAGAATGGTCAGAAGAAAAAATAGCGTCCTTAAAATACTGTCATTTTTCCTTGTTGTGCAAATTGCAGGTATGTGTTCTGCATTTGCGCAGTCAGGACTGGAACAGTCTATATTTGATCAGATCAAACGGCAAACGGGCTCTACCACTGATGCAACCACTGTTCGATCCCCGCTGGATCAGACCCGTCAACAGGACTATGTAGATAAACTTAATGAACAGCTTGAAAGAAGGAAAAATGCGGGTCCGTCGATCATTGAAAAAGATTATAATGAGCGTCTGGGGGATATTGAAGAACAAGACAATAAAGAACTGACACAGTTTGGATATACTATATTTGACAGACTGCCGATGATGAACCAGATCATGACCGGTACTGTTCCGGACAGTTATAAGCTGGGCGTGGGCGATGATCTGATTGTCAATTTTAAAGGTTCGAGAGAAGAAGTTATTTCTGTAAAGATTGACCGGGAAGGCCGTCTTATTATCCCGTCACTCAATCCGATGAATGTTTCCGGCTTAACGCTGGGTGAGGTTAAGGATTCATTAGAAGCTCAGGTTTCTGAAAGTATGATCGGAACCGAGGCCTATATTTCTGTTGCAACACTGCGTCAGATTTCGGTTCTTGTTGCGGGCGAAGTAGAAAATCCCTCAATTGTCAATACCACGAGTCTGTCAACCCGATTGAAGTGCTGTTACATGTAGGTGGTGTTAAAAAAACCGGCTCTCTCAGAAATATAATTCTACAAAGAGGGGATCAGAAAATTCCCGTAGACTTATATGATGTTATTGAAGGATCCAGCGGAGAACTGATCAATTTGCAGGATGGCGACCGGTTGATAGTTCCGACCATTGGCGCAACAGTGGCCATATACGGTAATGTTATCAGGCCCGGAATTTATGAAGCACCGGGCGGACAGTCAAAAATTTCTGCCCAAGAAGCCCTTTCACTTGCCGGTGGAACCATTAGATCGCGGGGAAATGCCATAACCCATATGCGCTTTGATAATGATGGCCGTTCCAATTTCGAAAAACTGGATATGAGATCCGATATCGCTGGCGGTGAAATTGTCGTTGTAAACCTGCTTGAAAATTCTGAAGTTGGCAAGGTTACATTGACCGGGCATGTGACAACCCCGGGTGTTCGGTCGGTAAGTACATATTCTACGGTTAAAGATCTGATTGGATCGGTTAAAAATCTGACCGATAACCCATATTTGCTTTTCGGCGTTATTGAACGCACAGATCCTTTGACCAGAACGAGAACTTTGATCCCCTTTAATCCACAGAAAGTTCTTTATGGAAATGAAAATGTTAGTTTAATTGATGAAGATAAAGTCATCATTTATGGCAGTGATGATATTGAATTTTTAAGATCCGATGCAATCCGTCAGGCGGTTTTTACCAGTGAATATCTGGAAGAAGAACTGTTGCCCAACGGTAATATTAACAAGAAATATTGTGAACCTGTAAAAAATCTTGCCAGTATTATCGCCGATACACAGTCAGACCGCTTTGCAACCGCTATCCGTGCTGTTTTCGTACGCCGTGAAAGCACCCAGGAACAGGATAAAGACAGGGAATTAACACTTGATGATAGTGAATTGGCGCTGCTCAATGAACAGCGCCGCCAATCTTTGCTCGCCTTAAATGCCGTTCCGACCGATCAGGCGGTAAGGGAATTGAATAAAAGAGCCGATGAAGATATGGAAGGGGAAGAGGAAGTTGTTGATTATTCCAATTGCCCAAGGATTTATCAGGATGTGAGTAACCTTCTTTCCTTTACTCTGGAACATATTATCTCTGTTGATGGTGCGGTTAGATTGCCAGGCGTGTTTCCGATTACCACTGAAACGTCGGTTGATCTCCTGTTGTCTGTTGCCGGCGGCACGTCAAATGATGCCAACATGAACAGAATTGAAATTACCAGCTACCGCGAGCAGGCAAAAGACGGCAACCTTGTGATGAACTGGGAATATATCGATAGTTCAGTTTCCAATCTTAACAAAGTGACCGTTAATCCTGGTGGTGGTGTGCGGGTAAGCAGTGTTTATACCAATTTTGAATCTGGGGCGGTGCTTCTTTCCGGCGAATTTGTTGAACCCGGCGTTTATACCATCCGCAAAGGGGAGAAGCTTTCATCACTTATTGCCAGAGCCGGTGGCATTACTGATCAGGCCTATCCCTACGGCGCCATTTTTACCAGAGACCGGGTGAAAACCATGCAGCGTCAGCAGATGCAGCAGACGGCCCAGAGATTACAGTCGGCGATGGTTTCCGCTTCCGTGAAAAAGAATGTTGATCCAAATGGCGCCATTGCCCTGCAACGGATGATTAACGGTATGGCTGATCAGCAATTTTTGGGACGCGTTGTTATTGAGGCTGACCCGGTTGTCCTGGGGCTTGATCCAAGCAAGGATATCGTCCTTGAAGCAGGTGACAGTCTGTTTATGCCCAAAAGACCGAATTTCATTGTTACCGTCGGTGATGTGTTAAATCCAAGTGCGCTTCAGTTTGTTCCTGGAAAAGGCGTCAGCAGCTATCTTGAGGAAGTGGGCGGGTTTACCCGTGCTGCTGACGAAGATCGGGTGTTTGTTGTTTATCCTAATGGAGTTGCCAAACCAATCAGCCTGGCGTCATGGGGCGGGGACAGGAACCTAAGTATTCCGCCGGGTTCGGCCATTGTGGTGCCTACAGACCTCAGCCCGTATGACAGCCTGACTCTGGTGCGCGAAATCGGCGACATATTCAGAAATCTGGCGGTTTCAGCAGCATCGATCGCGGTTCTTGTCAGAAATTAATGCTGACGTTTGAAAGAATTTCTATAATGAAAGGCTGAAAGGCATATTTACATGAAATATTTCAAATATGCCCTTTGGCCGACATTATTGCTTACTCCCATTACTGTTAAGGCCCAAGATTTATCTTATGTATCTGATCGGGATAGTGGATCATTCGGGTCTTTCGGTGGCGTTGGTCTTTTGGAAATGCGTAATGCCCGTTTTTCAGAAGATGGGGAACTTGCTGTCGGCATTGACCATATTTATGGCGGCCAGAATTATTATGCCACGTGGCAGGCGACGCCATGGCTGGAAACGACACTTAGATTTTCTGATTATAATAAACCCAATGATGGTATAGATAAAGGGCTGGATATAAAGGTCAGATTGCTTGAAGAAGGAAATTATAAACCATCTATTGCCATAGGGCTTCAGGATTTGCTCGGGGACGGCGTATTCAGTGGTGAATATATTGTTGCCAGCAAAAAAGTCTATAATTTTGATGTCAGTGTTGGGTTTGGATTTGGCAACTTGGCAGGCCGTGACCGTCTTTATAACATCATGCGCATATTCGGGGACGGGTTCAGCAGGCGCAGTTTCAATGATCCGGAATCGGAAAAACTGCGTTTCGGCAATTATTATTCCGGTGAAAAAATGGCCTTTTTCTGGGGACTGGAATATAAAACTCCCATTGAGGGCTTAACAGCCAAGCTTGAATATTCAACAGTTGATCGCTCACAGATTGATATATTTAAAGACTATGAAAGCAAGACGGCCTTTAATTTTGGCCTAAATTATAAAGTAAATAAATGGATGGAAGTTGGTGGTGGCCTGCTTCATGGCAATCAGATCGCTTTACAGCTGACACTAAAACAAAATCTGCATAAGCCAGTGAAGCTCGGCTTTGCCAGCGGCCCCCCGGTTGATGAAATAAGGTCACGCGAACTTAAATTAAATGCGGTTAATGCCACTGATTATAAAAATAAGTCAGACGAAGATATAATTTTTGAAAGACTTCAACAGATGGGCTTTGACATAACGTCGCTTAGTCTTAATGATAATCTTATTGAAATTAATGTAGCACCCAACCAGCTTCCTGCACAAGACAGACAGTTGGTATTGGGGGCAGTGCTTGAAAATTATGAAAAGGTCAGGATCAATTTTCCTGATGATGCTTTGGAAGGGGAGCAGGATAATGCTGACGGGCAGTTGGCCTTGAATGCCTTCAGGTCTACAGCTTTTTATAGTCGCGAGCTTTCCAATGTGACAGAAACGGACAGACAGCGAATTGCGCATTCAATTATGGACAGAATGTCGGACAGAAAACTGATGCCTGAAGAAGTGGTTGTTGGTGAGAATGAAGTTTGGGTAACTAAAAATATTTCACCGTTTACCGATATTCCGGTTAATGTCGGTCGCACTGCCAGAATATTAACGGTGGAAGCACCAGACGATGTGGACCGGTTTAATATTATTTCAATGGAGCGGGGGATCAACGTATCAAAAGTGTCGGTTTTGCGTAAGGATTTTGAGAAGATTGCCGATTATAACAGCAGCCCCGAAGAAATTCTGGCTGATGCAACGATTGAAGAACCGGACTTGGGTCCACTTGGTGGTGAGCGTTACAATAGTTATCCGAATTTTGACTTTGGTATTTTACCGGATATCGAAACACATTTTGGCTCAGTAAAAGATGACCATTTTAAAGGTGATTTAAATTTAAAAATATTTGGACGGGTTAATATTACAGATGATCTACAGTTTTATGCGGAAGCAAAGCAGAACATCGTAGGTAATCTTGATCAACTGCCGGTCTCGGATAACCCCAATGTGCCTCATGTCAGAAGTGATATCGGTTTATATGCAGCGGAGGGAAAAACGAGTATTCAGCGTTTAAGCCTTGAATATATTAAAAATCCGGTCAGAAATATTTATACAAGACTGACCGCAGGGCATCTTGAAGCAATGTATTCCGGTATCAGTGGCGAAATTCTTTATCAGACATTTGAAGGCAGTCTTTCATTCGGTCTGGATTTAAATTATGTGAAACAGCGTGGTTATGATCAACTATTGGATATGCGGGACTATAAAACCCTTACTGGCCACGGAACCATCTATTATGTGAATAAAAAATATGATATTACCAGCAAAGTTAGCTTTGGCAGATATCTGGCAAAAGACTGGGGCACAACAATCGATATTTCCCGGCAGTTTGGCAATGGAATAAAAATTGGTGCTTATGCAACTTTCACGGATATGAGCTACAGTGATTATGGCCGGGGCAGTTTTGATAAAGGAATTTATATGACGATACCGTTTGATTTCTTCTGGTATCGACAAAGTCGTGAACAATTTAGATTTGATTTCAGAAGGCTGGGTAAAAATGGTGGTCAGAAACTGGATCATAATACAAATCTTTTTGACCTTTTATCCTCAAGTCGGCCATATAAAATAAGAAACGGCTGGGGCAGAATACTGGAATAAGATTATTTCTTTGTTTTATCATAATATCTTATAAATTTTTTAATAATTTTGGGATAGCTTCGGGCTAAATTCTAATAATAAAGAAAAGTGGAATAATAAATGTCAGCATTAAAATTAACACCTGAAACACGAATTGTTGTTGTAGGGCTTGGCTATGTGGGTCTTCCTCTTGCCGTGGCACTGGCAAAAAAATTCAATGTGATTGGCTTTGATATCAGTGAACAGCGTGTTTCTGAACTAAAAGACGGGTTTGACCGTACTGAAGAAATAGAACGGGAACGTCTGGTCGCCAGTACGCTCAAAGTCACAAGTTCTGTGGAAGATATCAAGGATGCTGCCGTTTATATTGTCACCGTACCAACACCGGTTGATAAGAAAAATAAACCTGACCTGACGCCGGTTCGCTCCGCTTGTGAAATTGTTGGGCCAGTCATTGGCAAAAACAGCATTGTTGTTTTTGAAAGTACAGTTTATCCAGGTGTGACTGATGAAATTTGTGGTCCGATCCTTGCTGAAAAATCGGGACTTGTATGCGGTGAAGACTTTTTCCTGGGCTATTCACCTGAACGGATTAACCCGGGCGATAAAGTTCACACAGTGGATAAAATTACCAAAGTGATCTCCGGCCAAACGCCGGAAGTGGTGGATGTGCTTGATGAGCTTTATTGTGCCGTGACAACCGGCGGTGTGTTCAGAGCCGCAAACATCCGTGTTGCGGAAGCTGCCAAAGTTATCGAGAATGCCCAACGCGATATTAATATCGGTTTCGTCAATGAGATCACCATGATTTTCCAAAAACTTGGTATTTCCGTTTACGATGTGCTGGAAGCGGCCGGGACAAAATGGAACTTCCTGAAATTTACGCCGGGCCTTGTTGGCGGACATTGTATTGGTGTTGATCCTTATTATCTGGCGGAACGCGCAAAACAGATTAATCACGATCCACGAATCATTTTGTCGGGCCGGGCCATTAATGACGGAATGGCGGATTTTGTCGCAGAACGAATTTGTGCCCAACTGTCAGGAAACGGTAAAATTCTTGTTCTTGGTCTTACCTTTAAGGAAAACTGTCCAGATCTTCGCAACACAAAAGCGATTGATTTGATTGCGGGCTTAAAAGTCCGTGGTTTTCAGGTTGATGTTCACGATGCATCAGCTGACCCGGTCGAAGCCAAGAAATTTTTCAATATTGACCTAAAACCGAACCTTGCCGATCTTAAAGATCATTCCTATACGGCGGTGGTCGGTGTCGTCGCCCATGACAGCTATAAGGATATACCGGGCAGTGAATTTGAACGGTTGCTGGAGCCAGGCGGACTTATTGCTGATATTAAAGCAATGTGGCAAAATATTGAGAAGCCAAAATATATCAGAAAATGGCAATTATAAAATGATGCTAAAGGCCGGATCATCCGGCCTTTTTTATGGCATGGACGGAAAAAAGCTGCTTGAGCGTCCTGTAATATAATAGGCAAAAAGCCCAATATATTCATGTATAGCCAGATCAAATCGCATCATATTTTCTGAAAAACTAAATTCAAATAACCCATCATATTTAAGCGTCGATTTATAATCTACCGGATAAGGTTGAAAATTTATGCCCGCTTTTTGGAAGGCACCAACGGCGCGGGGCATATGAAAAGCACTGGTCACCAGTAGCCATTTACCGGTTTCTCCCGGTTTTATAAGGGCTTTGCTTTCTATGGCATTGGTGCTGGTGTTATAGGATTTACTGTCAAACCTTAGTCGAGAAATATCAATTGCTTCCTGCTCAAAAAATAATTTTGCGACATCATTTTCACTCATGTCATTGTCTGCGAAGCGAGTACCGCCGCTATGGATGATGGGTAGAGTGGGATATTTTCTGGCAAGATAGGCAGCGGCGAATAACCTTTCGCCGCCGTGATTTAAGGTTGGCTGTCCGGATGCTGTACTGATGGATGGTTTTTCAGAGCCGGCAAGGACAATAATGCCGGCATAGGGCTGCTGATCCAGTTTGTTGCGAAAATCATCCATCCGGCATTCCAGCGGCCACATGACCCAGCTTGATAAATTTGAAAAGCCGATAACAGTGAGCAAAATTGTTGCTGTACCGATTAAACCTATTCCTACAGTTCGATAGCTTTGCTTAATGTGGCTGAGCCGAACAAGAAAAAGTCCGGTTATCAACAACAGGATCAGAAAATTGCCTGGCTGTAATATGATCCATATGCCTCTTGAAATCAGGTTATCGATTGCCACTTTGTCATCCTAAATATGTATCTTATGCGACTGATTTAAAAGCCTAAGTATTTATCAGATAAATTTAAAGTCAAAAAAAAGCAAAATAAGTAAAAAACATTATTGCAAGTTTAACTGAAACTCACTATGTTCGCACCACCTTGAAGAAAACTGTTCATTTTTGGGGTGTAGCCAAGCGGTAAGGCATCGGGTTTTGATCCCGTGATCCCAGGTTCGAATCCTGGCACCCCAGCCAACAGTTTCAGACTTTCCTCATTTTAGAAGATCATAAATTTTTGGCTTACTCGCGAAGTCAGAAAATTATTTCTTTCCGGTCGGATATTCTATCAGGACGTAATTTGCTGTTTTCTGCCAGTTGGCCAGATCCCAGTCAAAAGCATTCTCATTGATATAGGTATAAAGATAGCCGGTCTGTGGGCAGGAAAGATTTGTTTTTTGAGTGGTTTGAGACCAGTTGGAAAAATAACTGCCTTTTCCGGAAATTCCATTTGTCCAGACAAGAATAGAATCTTCACAAAAAAACCGCAGGCCGATCCATGTATCCTGCATAAATGCGAATTTCCCCACCAGGAAACGGTGTACTTCCGGCCGGTCAATAACCGCAAGCCGCCCGGACGTGTTTTTAAATTTATGGGCAGACGCCAGTGCCTGTGCATCGTTCCAGGTTTGACCGTTATTGCGGATCAGTTCAAAATAGCTTTTTGTCGTGCTGCTGTAATATGGGCCTGCTGTAAAGGCACCATCTTCGCTTGGAAAACGGCGATTGGTGTCTGTTAAGCCCAATGATATTGGCAATATAACAGACAGACAAAAAGTGAAAGACAGTAATAACAGTTTTCTGATCATTTTAATTCGTATCTCATTTCCTGAGGTTAATGGCACAAATTTACAGTAATCAATTTAATAAATTGTAAATGATGTCCCTGATACGATTGGCCGTATTTCCGTCCCATTTATCGGGTTTGGTTCCGTGTATCCAGTCACCGGAAAGGACTTTGTCCACATTTTCTGACAGTGCTTCAGGTTTGATCAGTTTGTTGGTTCCCTCTGTGACCGTGATTGGACGTTCTGTATTATCCCGCAAAGTCAGGCAGGGAATATCAAGATAGGTTGTTTCTTCCTGAATGCCGCCTGAATCTGTTATGGCGAGTTTTGCCGATTTTACCAGGCTCATAAAGGGAACATAACTGATCGGTTCAATCAGGATCAGATTTTCATGCATCTGAAAATCATTCCATAATTTATTAGCAATTAGATTTTTTTTCGTTCTTGGATGAACAGCAAAAATCAGTTTTACTTTCTTAGAATTTTCAACCAAACCATCAACCAGTTTTTTAAGTATGCCAGGATTATCAACATTGGATGGACGGTGAAGGGTAACTACCCCATATGTTTTTGGTTCGAGACCATATTTCGCCGGCGCATTTTCAGCATCGATTTTATCACGCAGCAGTTCAAATGAATCCATCATAATATTACCGACCCTGATAATCCGGCTTTCCGGATGACCTTCGTGTCTTAAATTTTCATCAGCATCGGGGGAAGGGGTCCATAAATAATCACAAATGGCATCGGTCACCAAGCGGTTTATTTCTTCCGGCATTAAGCGGTCACCACTACGCAGTCCCGCTTCCAGATGGGCAACCTTTATATGCAGCTTTGCTGCCACCATTGCGCAGGCGGCTGTCGAATTTACATCACCCACCACAATCAGCAGATCTGGTCTTTCAACATTCATACAGATATCTTCGTACGCCATCATCACTTTGCCGACCTGCTCCGCATGAGTGCCACCCCCGACGCCCAGGTGAAAGTGCGGCTCAGGCAACATAAGATCGGCGAATATATCATCGGACATATTGGCATCATAATGCTGCCCTGTGTGTATAATGCTGACCTTGCACCAGTCCTGATCGGCAAGCGCATGATAGAGTGGGGCAATTTTCATAAAATTAGGCCGCGCCGCCGCGATGAGATGGATGTTATGAGGCATTAATTATCATTTCCTTTGTTTATTTATCGGTATATTTCATAGGAGAATTCCTAAGAATTACCTGATTATTGTTACTTTAATGTTATAGGCATTTAAGGGTTAAAAAAATATGTTTTTTTGAAGTGATTCTTTTTTTTGAAAAATATTTTACGTTCTTTATGGTTAATAAAATAGGTTAAATTCCCAAAATGGCACAAAACATGGTTAACAAAATATTTTTTTTTGCTATTTTAAGCTAATTCCTGCATTAAGCATGAAATTATGGTATTTTATATTCCGCGGCAGATTAGAAAACTTTGAGTATTCTGCCAAAAAATAAGGACGGGGTGTTCCTGGTGTTTGTAATAGTATTTGAGTTGAGTTAGATGACATATGGTTTATTTGCAGTTTTTGGGTGAATTGACTGAGAGCCATAATTGATATCGAAGAATGATGTCGTGAAAAAAACGGACGTCATATTATCCGAAAATCACATTCAGCAACCATTTAACAAAATATTATTATTTATGCAAAGTAACATCATCAGATCTTATTTTAAAATAAATCTGCGTGAATTTTGAAAAATTTATAAAGATTTAAGAAAGTTAGATTAATAACAGTTGTATTACCTTAGCTGAAAATGGTGCGGGTTTTAATATTAAAAATAATAAAGAAGGAATTTAATCGTGCAAAGCCTTTTGAAAAATATGAATAACACAGCAGCAAATGTTGCTAAGATTTGTCTATCTCTTTGTATGTTTGTTGTCGCCGGATGTGGTGGGGGAGGCTCAGGTGAACTTCCGTCAGCTCAGTTTGTGACGGCTAATGAAGGTCCTGGTCCACAGTATATTGTCGGCCCGCTAGACACACTTGAAATTTTCGTATGGAGAAACCCGGAGCTATCAAGACCGGTTACTGTCCGTCCGGATGGCCGCTTCTCAATGCCATTGATTGATGATATGCCTGCTACAGGGAAAACACCAACACAATTGGCCCGTGATATTGAAGCACGTCTTGATCAATATCTGCAAAGCCCGATTGTGACTGTTCTGGTCAGCGGCTTTCAGGGACCATTCGCACAACAGGTACGTGTTGTCGGTTCTGCGACTGCTCCTCAGGCAATACCGTATCAGGCAAATATGACTCTACTTGATGTTATGATTGCTGTCGGTGGACTAACAGAATTTGCCGCAGGGAACAGATCAACACTCGCACGTGTCGAAAATAACAGCCAGAGAGAATATACAGTTCGTCTTGATGACCTTCTTAAAGATGGTGATGTATCAGCGAACGTTAAAATTGAACCAGGTGACGTTATCATCGTTCCTGAAAGCTTCTTTTAGGCTTTAGAAATTTTATATAAATGACCCCGGTCGTGTTGCGACCGGGTAGATGGAAATGAAGTAAGTTTTTCTTGATGGATAGTTATGACTGCGATGGTCAGGTTAAGAAGAATTGATTTGAAGGCAATAGAGTTTTAATTGAAAGTACACAAAGATGAACGAAATTTATACTCAGTTTATATCAATCTTGTACGGGATTTGGCGCAACAGAAAAGTTGCACTTGCTATAGCATGGGGAGTGTCAATTTTAGGTTGGCTATATGTATCGCAAATTCCAAACCAGTATGAATCAAAAGCCAGACTGCATTTTGACTCTGACCGTGTGCTTACGCCTCTGATGTCAGATCTGACAGTCAATAACAATATTTACAATCAGATTCTGGGTATGCGTGAGACGCTTCTTGGACTTGATAATGTAAAGAAGGTTATCCTGGGTACAAATATCAAAAATCTTGTCAGCCCGACCGGTGAACTTACAGATGACCAGCTTAATGGCATGGTCAGGGAAATTGCCAACAACTTCAAGATTGAACCCGAATCAACAACCCTGTTCAGCATGTCTTATGCAAGCGAAAATCCTGTTTTTGCACATGGTGTCGTTCAGGGCTTCCTTGATGCGTTTATGGGCGGTCAGCTTATTGACAGTTCCAGCGAACTGTCAGGAGCTATGTCATTCATTGAGAAGCAGCTCAGTGATCTTGAAGTGAAACTGGAAGCAGCGGAAAAAAGACGTTCCGAATTTGAACAGGCCAATATGTCCTTCCTGTCCACTTCCGGTCAGTCATATATGCAAAGCCTGAGTGCTGCCAGACAGGAAGTCACCGATGTTCAGTTGCAGATAGACGAACTGAAAAGTCAAAAAGATCAGATCATTCAGTATCGTGATGAACTGCCGCCATTTGTTTCATCCTTTGGTGCAGGACCGATCAGCGGTGCCCAGCGCGTAACGATTGAAACCAGAATTGCGTCAATGGTTACACAGCTGGATGAGCTTTATGTCAAAGGATATAAAGAACAGCATCCTGATGTTGTCATCCTGCAAAATCAGATCAAGGCGCTGCAGGATCAGCTTGTTGAGGAAAAAGAAGGTCTTGCAAAAGCGATGAATGACGGTGATACATCTGCCCTTTCATCAATGGATGGCTTAAGACCAAACCCGCTGTTTGACCAGCTCAGTATTAAACTTGTTGATATTGATGGTGAAATGGCCAGACTTGATGCCCGTAAAGCTCAGCGGGAAGCCGTTGTAAGCAATCTATTGGCGCTTTCACAGCGTGTGCCTGAAGTTGAGGCAGAAGCGACAAGACTTAACCGTGATTATGATATTTTGAGAGACAATTATAATACGCTTCTCAGCAAACGTGAAGAAACACGTATGTCACAGGTTCTTGAAGATACCTCACAGGGCATTAATTATAGCCTGATTGAACCTGCGACAATGCCAACGTCGCCTGCCAGCCCGAACCGTCTGTTCCTGGTGGTTGTCAGTATGGTGGTTGGCATTATTGCCGGATGTGGTGTGGCGTTCATTATGAACCAGTTCCACAGCACTTTCTCTTCCGAACAGAAACTGCGTGATGTCTTTAATCTGCCGGTTCTGGGAAGTGTCTCTGCGATTTTATCTAAGCAGGATGAAATTCTGCGTAAACGTAGCATGGTCGCGTCCTCTGTCATGTTTGGAGGACTGTTCGTTGCTGGTGTCTTTGTTTACATAGTTCTTGAACGAATGAACGCTAGTGTAGTTTAACTTTTTAAAGAAGATTTGAATATGAACGTGAACGAAAAAAAGAAAACAAAGGAAAGCCTTGTTGAGCGTGCTGCAAGAAAACTTGCAGACAATAAACAGGCTCCTGACATTCAGTCTCAGACAAAAGCAGCGAATGGCGAACTTGTTAAACCGGCCAGTTACAGTGTTCGGGATAATAAGGTGGAACCTACATTGAAGCGTGAAGATACTTCCCGTGAAAGCTTGAAAGAGATCAATCCTGCAATCAAAATTGATCATGATCGGCTTAACGAGAAAAATATTCTGACCCTGAATAATGATAATGTGCTCGTTGCAGAGGAATTTCGTCTGATTAAAAGAAGCCTTCTGATCAATGCATTTACGGGTGGTGAAAATGCTATCGAAAACGGCAATATTATTATGGTGACCAGTTCGCAGCCAGATGAAGGGAAAACATATTGCGCCCTAAGTCTTGCGCTGAGTATGGCAAAGGAAAAAGACCTTAATGTGCTTCTGGTTGATGCTGATGTTGCCAAACCGGATGTTATGAACACGGTCGGGGTTAAAGGTGGTAAAGGCCTGATAGATGTTATCGGAGATGACAGTATTGATCTTGCCGAATGCATTTTGAAAACCGACATTAAGAATTTGAGCATTCTGCCGGCTGGTAAGAAACATTCCTTTACGACAGAGCTTCTGGCCAGTGAAAAAATGGGTAATCTGATTGATGAACTTGCCCAGCGCTATCATGACCGTGTTATCGTCATTGACAGTCCGCCTGTTCTGGCAAGCAGTGCATCATCCGTGTTGGCGATGCATGTGGGACAGATTTTATTTGTTGTTGAAGCTGACAGAACTTCTGAAGAGGAAGTCAAGGAAGCGCTGCAGTTGATCAAAAATTGTAAAAATATTAATCTGATTCTCAATAAGGCTCAGATCCATACCGGAAATAAGAGATTTGGTTCATATTACGGTTACGGGTATAATCAATAACAAAGATAATAAGAACTGTCAGGACACTATAAAAATGAAAAATAAAGTCGGAACAGCCATAGTAACAGCGGCAATAGGAGCCCTTGGGAGCACTTCAACATCATTTGCGGCAGACTGGCAAATTACGCCTTATCTTAACGTTGCCGAGATTTATACGGATGACGTTAATCTTGATGCTGCGTTTGCGCAAAGTGACTTTGTGACCCAGACCACTGTCGGTACCAGAATTGATACGACAGGCCCAAGGTTCAACCTTAATCTGGATTATGGGCTTACCCATCTGTTTTATCCGAGCCTGTCGGGTGATAAGGATGAGTTCCGTCATAACCTACAGGCGACGGCAGGGTCCGAACTGGTCCGTGATTTTGTTTTTATTGATTTTAATGCGTCGATGACTGAACAGTTTATTGACCGTAGAGCGGCTTTCTCCACAGTCAGCCTTGCCCGGACAACAAACAGGGGTACTTTATCGATTATTGATGTTTCTCCATATACGGTAAACAGAATTAACGGTAATTTTGCCACTCTGACAAACAGATACAGATATAGTTATATTGATCTTTCACGGAACATAACCCTTACCGGTGTTGATCTTGGTGAATCATCCGCCCAGTTTCATGAAGTGTCCTCAACATTGGCCAGTGGCACCAGATTTACAAAATTCACCTGGAGTTGGGCCAACTCTTTCCGTCGTGAGAGAGGTAGTAATACAACGGACAATGATATCTATACTTCATTGGCCAGTGGTGATTATCAGTGGACAAGACAGATTGCCTTTATCGGTCAGGTCGGTTTTCTTAAGCGGAATTCGGACTTTGCCGGCGGGACGTTTTCCGGTGTCATCTGGCGTGCTGGTGGTCGATTGACACCAGGGCCAAGAACCGTACTTACCGCGACTTATGGTAAAGAGTTTTACGGAAATACATTCAATTTTTCAGGAAGCTATCGTCTGACAGACAGAATTGATCTTACTGTGAACTATTTTGACCGGTACAGCTCATTTCAGGATATTGCCCTTAACAACGTAATAAACGGGGATAATAACCCGTCTGTTCCCGTTCAGCAGGACGTTATTAACAATAACTTTAACAGGCAAAAGCAGTGGAATGCCGGTATTGTCGGTGTTAGAGGACGTTCAACGATTGGTGTAAGTGCAAGCTACTCCAAAAATACATCCAACGATGTGGCTTCAACCTATATTCGCCGTGCTATCGGTATTGACTGGACAAGACGATTAAGCCCAAGATTATCATTTAACGCAGCGGCCAATCTGATGGAAGATGACTTTTTCACGGACCCTGGCAAGGACGTGTTTATCGCTTATAGCGGCAGATTTGATTATACCATTTCCCAGAATATAACAGGAACAATTGAGTATATTCATACAAAACGTAATCAGTTGTTTTTTAACTATGTTCCCCGCATGTCAAATTATGTTAGTGTCGCCATTGGTGTTACTTTCTAGGAATAAACATGTACTCAGAATTTTATAATTTAACTGGTAAGCCGTTTCAGCTAACGCCTGATCCAAACTTTTATTTTGACAGCAGCACGCACCATAAAGCGATGGCTTATCTGTCCTATGGTATCAGTCAGGGTGAGGGGTTCATTATCATTACCGGTGAAATCGGGTCGGGTAAAACAACCCTGGTCGGGCGGCTTTTGCAAAGCCTGGATCCAGCCGAATTTGTCACGGCAAAAATTGTGACATCTCAACTTGATGCGGATAATATTCTGAAAATGGTGGCTGCCGCCTTTGGCATTGACATTAAAGTTACGGATAAAGCCATTATGATTACTGAAATTGAAAAATTTCTGCGTCACAATAATAAAATGGGGAAAACCACGCTGCTTCTTATTGATGAAGCACAGAATCTGACGACACAGGCCCTTGAAGAGCTTCGTATGCTGTCCAATTTTCAGGAAGGCAATAAAGCGCTCCTGCAGAGCTTTCTGGTTGGTCAGCCTGAATTTCGTGATAAATGGGCGTTCGACCCGGCACTGGAACAGTTGCGCCAGCGGGTGATTGCCACCCATCATCTGTCACCAATGACAGCCGAGGAAACCAAAGAATATATTGAACACCGTCTCAGTCTGGTTAACTGGCAGGGAAACCCTGCATTTTCAGAAGATGGACACGCAGAAATATATAAATATTCCGGCGGCGTTCCCCGTAAACTGAATACACTCTGTACCCGTCTGTTGCTTTTTGGGGCAATAGAGGAACTGGACGTTATTGACGGGGAAGTGGTTAAAGAAGTGCTTGAGGATATGGAGCAGGATAATTATGCCGCTTCTGCAAGTGCGCGACTGGCCCAGAACGGCACGCTTGGATCAAACGGGAACAGCAACGGATCCTATAATAACGGTGCCCAAATCAATATTTCTGAAGAAGCGATCGAAGAAGCCAAGGAAGCAGGACTGACAGCGTCTGCCGAGCTGATTAAGCTTAGAAAACGGGTCGTTCGTCTTGAAAAGAATATCAAAATTCATGACAGGACCATTAAAGGGACCATCGGAATAGTTGAAGATTTGCTAGACGCTTAACTCAAGAGAGGATCGGATTTATTATGGCCTCACCAGCGCCGGCTATATCAGAAGAAAAACCAGTAGAACAATCATCTGCCATTATCAACGCCATGACCGTTGATGTGGAGGATTATTTCCATGTTGGCGCTTTTGAAAATGATATTTCCAGGGATGACTGGGATAATCTGCCATGCCGGGTTGACAGAAATACAAGAAAAACCCTTGAGCTGTTTGATAATTATGGCGTTAAAGCAACCTATTTTGTGCTGGGATGGGTGTGTCAGCGGTATCCGGAGCTGATCAGGGAAATTCATAATCAGGGTCATGAAGTGGCCAGTCACAGCATTGGTCATCACCGTGTGACAGATCTTTCCCGCAAGGAATTTGTTGAGGATATTACAAAGTCAAAAAAACTGCTTGAAGATACAATCGGTGCGGCTGTTATAGGCTATCGTGCACCAAGCTTTTCAATCGGCGAGCGTAATATCTGGGCACTGGATTGCCTGAAGGAAGCGGGCTATCTTTACAGTTCAAGTATTTACCCGATCCGTCACGATCATTATGGTATGCCGAATGCGCCACGGTTTGCTTTTAAGCCGATTAACGGCAGTGATTTTCTGGAAATGCCTGTGACCACATTCGAGGTCATGAATAAGAAATTCCCCTGTGGCGGTGGCGGGTATTTCCGGCTATTGCCCTATGGCCTTTCAAAAATGGCTATGGACAGGGTCAATAATCGTGATCAACAGGCCTGTATATTTTATTTTCACCCGTGGGAAATTGACCCGGACCAGCCAAGACAGGAGCAGGCCGGTTTCAAATCCAGATTTCGTCATTATACAAACCTTGAAGTAATGGAAAGCAAGATTGAACAATTGCTTCTTGATTTCAAATGGGGACGAATGGACGATATTTTTCTTAAAGGCAATGTATAAGTGACTGAAATTAAACGCTTAAACATATTGGCCGGCTGCACGGACTGGGATCGTTATGTGATGATGCATGATCATGGGAGCGTCTTTCACCTATCGGCCTGGGGGCGGAGTGTCCATAAAAGTATGGGCCACGATTATTATTATCTTTATGCTGAAAAGGATGGGGCAATCTGTGGTATTCTGCCGCTTATTCACATTAAAAGCCGGCTGTTTGGCAATTCACTGGTTTCTGTGGCATTTTCCGTCGGTGGCGGACCATTGTTTGATGATGCTGAAACACTAAAGCTATTGGATGCGTATGCCAAGAAGATTGCGGATGATCTGGCTGTTGATGCCATGGAATACCGTCAGGTCCAAAGATGTCATGATGACTGGCCGATCAAGGCGGAAACATATTCTACTTTTCGGAAAAATTTAAGCGCAGATAACGAAGAAAATATGCTGGCAATTCCGCGCAAACAGCGAGCTATGGTGCGAAAAGGCATCAATTTCGGTTTGACATATGAAATCGATGAGACGGTTGACAGGCTATATCATCTCTATTCAACCAGTGTCCGGAACCTTGGCACTCCGGTCTTTCCAATAGCTTTATTTAAAGCGTTAAAAGATGAATTTAAGGATGACTGCGAAATTCTCACGGTTTGTTCACCGGAAGGAAAGGCCATTTCCAGCGTTATGAGCTTTTATTTTAAAAATGAAATTATCCCCTATTACGGTGGTGGCGGGGTGGATGCACGCACCTATGCGGCCAATGATTTTATGTATTGGTCCGTCATGGAACATGCGGTTTCAGCGCGCGGTGTTACCCTGTTTGATTTCGGTCGCAGCAAAAATGGCACAGGGGCATTTAGTTTCAAGAAAAACTGGGGTTTTGATCCAACACCACTTGAATATGAATATTATCTAAGGGAAGGGGACGACATCCCCGAAGTTAATCCGCTGAACCCTAAATATCAGCTGATGATTAAAACCTGGCAGAAGCTGCCGTTACCGGTGGCAAACTTCGTCGGCCCATTCATTGCCCGCTCACTCGGCTGATTTATTCCAATAAATAAGTCTATTGATTAGACGGCTTTTTCCCGGCAGCCGGAAGAATATTTTCCATTGACGCTGCCTCTTCTGCACTTGGTTCATTCTTAGCAGTAATGGTAGTGGTTTCGTCATCGCCGCCCCCCGTTAGGGAAGAAAAGGATGTAAAGGCGAGGGCCCAGCCCAGCATCGCGCAAATGATCCAGGCAAACACAGACATTCTGGCTGATAATTTGGATGAATCATTTTCAAAAATCTGTTTTTTCTCTCTCATTTCGAGTTCCATATTATTAACACCCAATTTTGCTTATTTTTATTTTAAAGTATTAACGAAAATGGTTAACAGCCCATTAACTATGATTCATATTCATACGTTTATTGTAATTTTATTGTTATTTTACAATAACTTATAAGATAAACCATATGTTAACTATATTTGTTAATTAAAATTAACCATACATATTAATATCTTAATTGCAAGCATTTCTTAATGCTGACAGTTAGAAATGTGGCATAAGTATATATAATAATGGATAAAAGTGGCTTATTGATGGCACTCTTTTCTTAATTATTTTATGGTTAAAATCACGATTTGCTGACCAGATACAAAAAGACCGTGCTGAAAAATATCATCAGCACAGTCCTGATTGTTGGGAGGGTTTTATAATTTTACAGCTTAATATTAAATATTTGTATCAAGTGAATATCCGGCACTGCGCACAGTACGGATAATATTTTTCTTGTTCCCGTCGTTCAGGGCTTTCCTGAGGCGGCGGATATGAACATCAATTGTTCTGGCTTCCACATAAATATCGTTGCCCCAGACCATATCAAGAAGCTGTTCACGGGAAAATACCCTTTGCGGATTTTCCATGAAGAATTTCAGGATATTAAATTCAGTAGGGCCAAGATGAATTGGCACGCCATCACGGCAGACTTTTCTCATGGACAGGTCCATTTCGATGCCGCCATATTCAAGCGATTGTTCACTGAGGGCCGGTCTGATGCGTCTGAACATGGCTTTTATGCGAGCGATCAGTTCCTTGGGCGAAAAGGGTTTGGTGATATAGTCATCGGCGCCTGTATCCAGGCCGCGAATACGGTCATTTTCCTCGCTGCGGGCAGTGAGCATGATAACCGGTGTGTTGCGAGTGTTTTTATCACGACGAATGCGGCGGCAGATTTCAATGCCGGATAAGTTTGGCAGCATCCAGTCCAGCAGGATCAGGTCAGGTGTATTTTCAATGGCACTCAGTAACCCCTGTTCGCCATCAACTTCAACCATAACATCATAGCCTTCTGATTCCAGATTGTATCTGATAAGTTCGGTCAGGCTTGCGTCGTCTTCAACAAGAAGAATTTTTGCAGACATACTTTAATACTCTGTCAATCGGTTTCTTTTTACGGTGTCTGTATGCCATTTTATTGTTACATTAATATGACATTCAGCCAATATAATTGTTACATTAATATGACAGGTGCTAAGGCTTAATACTTCCCGTCAAAAACTATTTACTGCTTTTCTGGTAACAAAACTGTCACTTTCGTATAGTGCCCGACTTCGCTTTCGATTTTAAGTTTTCCTTCGTGGCGCTGGATAATATGTTTAACAATGGCAAGTCCAAGACCGGTGCCTCCAAGGCTTCGGGAGCGGGCAGTATCAACCCTGTAAAACCGTTCAGT